>CAZEOY010000028.1:1223-13255 GCA_964513835.1 uncultured Syntrophobacteraceae bacterium | reverse complement strand
TGCACCATCAGCAGGGCGGTTCCCCATGCCGTGAGGGGTAAAAGACCGTTTAGCCAGTGGTTCCACGGGCTCGGGGCCATGCCGACCGCATCCTTGAGGAGCCCCTTGGCGAGAAAGCCGCCCGTCAGAGGGAAGCCCGAAAGCGCCGCTCCGGAAAATCCCATGCCGGCGAGCACCCACGCGCGCCGCCGGGAATGTCCCGGGACCGATCCGGCAATCCCCACGCCGAGGAACAGGGCGCCCTTCGTCAGTCCATGATGGCAGGCGTAGACCGCGACGGCGGCCAGGATTTGCGAGGATCTTTCCGGGTTAAGCATGGCGAGCCCCACCCCGACGGTCATCAGCCCCATCTGGCTTATGCTGGAGTAAGCGAGAATGGTTTTGAGGTTGTGCTGAGTCAGCCCCATCCCGACGCCCCCGAACGCCCCAAGGAGTCCCGCACCCACCAACACGGCCCCCCACTCGGGAAACGAGGACGCTCCGATGGGTAAAAATCTCAGCCATCCGAGGAGCCCGGCCTTGATCATCGCGCCGCTCAGAACGGCACTGGCTGGAGTCGGAGCAGCCGGATGGGCGAGGGGAAGCCAGACGTGAAGAGGGATCGCACCCGCTTTGATGCCGAAGCCCACAAGGATCAGGGCGATGGTCCAGGGCTCCGGGACCATTCCGGGCAGGGCGGACAGGACCGGGCTTCCGGCGGTTCGGTGAATCAGAACGAATGCCGTGAAGATCAGAATCTCCCCCAGGACGACCATAATGATATAGATGCGCCCGGCGTAAATGGACTCCTCGGTGCGATAATGGACAACGAGCCCGTAGGAGGAGAAGCTCATGAGGGCGAACCACAGGTAGAAGCTGAACAGGTCTTGGGCCAGGATGAGCCCGAAGTTGCCGCTCATGGAGAGGAGGGTGAAGAAAAAGAAGGCGCGATGCCGCGGCTTTTCCGTCATGGATGAGCAGGCATCCACGGTGGAAGTGAGCCAAAGGAGCGATGTGAACAGGAGGAAGACCCGGCCGGTGTCGTCCAGGCCCACACGGGCCTGAAGCATCGCCCATGGCAGCTCGACGAACGTTCCGGCCGGGACCAGGAGAGCCGCCAGGAAAGCCGGCAAAGCACTCCACGGCGACATGCGCAGGAAGCCCCCGCCTCGACGGGCCGCAGCAAGGAATGCCCAGGCAAGCGGGAGTCCCGGAGCCAGCAGGAGCAGGTAACCCTCCCCTGTTGCGAGTGCCACCGCGGGTGCCGTCACTGCCTGTACTCCCTGAATACGATGAGGCGGGACCATCCAAGGGGACTGAAGGGAGCGTTTGCCAGAAGGCCGGCAGCCAGTGCAAGTCCTGCCGTGACGAGAGGGGGGATCAGCAGCATCCAGTGCGCCTCTCGCCACCCAGGGGTGAAGTCGTCCGGCAACGGCTCCTCAGAATCCTGAAACCATGCGGCATAAAGGATGGGCAGGAAGTAGGCGGCGTTCAGTGCGCTGCTTGTCGCGAGGACCAGGATCACCCATCCCTGCCCCGTGTTGAGACAGCCGGTTGCCAGGTACCATTTGCTGATGAAGCCGGCGAGGGGAGGCACTCCAATCATTCCCAACGCCCCCAGTGTGAACGCGGCCATGGTGAACGGCATGCGACGCCCCACTCCCCTCAGCTCCGAGACCCGATGAAGTCCCAGGGTTTCGGCGATGTTTCCGGCGCAGAAAAAGAGGGTGATCTTCATGAGCCCCTGATGCACCAGGTGGGCGATGCCGCCCAATGTCGCCACCGGGCCACCCACCGCGCAGCCCAGAGCGACGTAAGACACTTGGCTGACCGTGGAATAGGCCAGTCGCTTCTTCAGGCCATCCTGATGGAGAGCTCGCAGCGAGCCGTACACGATGGTCATGGCGGCCATCCATGCCAGAGGCTCGAGCACCCCCAGCTGCCTGGCCGGAGCGATGCCGTAAACATCGTAGATGACGCGAACGATGCCGAAGGCCCCCGCTTTGACAACGGCGACGGCGTGAAGCAGCGCGCTCACCGGTGCGGGGGCTACCATGGCCGCAGGGAGCCAACCGTGAAGGGGCACCAGGGCTGCTTTGACACCCAGCCCCCCAATGAGGAGCACGAAGATCCATCGAAGCTGAGCTCCCGCGATTTGCGGCAGTGTCCCCAGTGATCCTCCTTCGACGAAATCCACGGAACCGGCAAGGACGGCCAGCCAGGCGACACCCGCCATCAGGGCGGCGCCTCCGATCAGGGTGTAGGCCAGATATACGGCTCCCGCCCGCATGCTCTCCGGCGATCCGCGATGGGTGACCAGGGGATAAGTCGAAAGCGTGAGCGCTTCATAGAAGATCAGGAAGGTGATAAGGTTTCCGGCCATGGAGATGCCGATGGTGGCGCTCACGCAAAGGCTGAAAAAGCCGAAGAAACGGCTGCGCGGCTGCGGGGATTTCTCCAGGTATGCGATGGCATAAAGGGTGGTGAGAAACCAGAGGACGGACGAAAGCATCGTGAAGAGCACCGACAGGGCATCGGCATGGAGGACCAGGTCCATACCGGGAAGCAGTGGTAATTGCGTCCTGAACGTCTCTTCATGATAGACCCCCCAAACGAGAATCCCCACAAGGACCAGCTTGAGAGTTGCTCCCGCCATGTTGAATGCCGTTCTCAATCCACGGCGGTCCTCGGGCAAGCAGAAAATGACGAGGCCGGGAATGAGTGAGCTCATCAGGATCAGTGCGGGAAGCCAGGTTGAGAGGGTCATGGTCCGTTCCCTCCCGGCGCCTGTACACTCCAGAGTGACCCCACTTCGAGAAGGGAGAGGACCTGGGATGCCAGAAGCCCCAGGCTCATGGATATCAGCGACAAAACCATCGGAGACCAGTGCATCCGAGCCGGCAGCAGGTGACATACAGTGGTAATGGGCTTATACATAAAAGCCCTCGAAAAAACCCGAAAGATATAAGTCGCCGTTAAAAGTCCTCCCAGCAGGATGACCAGGAGGTAACCCCACTGCCCGCCCGTCAGGGCTGACTTGAGAAGAAGCCACTTGGCTATGAAGCCACCGCTCGGCGGGAGTCCGATCAGACTCGCTCCCGCGATGGAGAAGGCGAACATGGGCAATGGAATGCACTGGCTGACTCCATCGAGATGCGCCAATCGATCGCTCTCCGCTGCGCAGAGCAGTGTACCGGCGGCGAGGAACATGGTTGATTTGGCGACGGCGTGGGAAAGGATGAAGTAGGCGGCACCGTTCCAGGCAAAGCGTCCTGCGCCCGCTTGCAGGGCCAGGGGAAAGACGAGGAAGAGATATCCCAATTGGGAGACTGTGGAATAGGCGACGAGTCGCTTGACGCGGTCGGTCAGCAGGGCCTGGGTGGAGCCCCAGAGGATGGCGCACGTTCCGAGAAGCCCCAGAAATTGAGCCGCTTCCGGCGTCACCATTGGGGCAAATACCTCAATCCACAGCCTCAGCAAGAGGTAATAGGGCGCTTTGACCACCAGGGCCGAAAGCATTGCGCTGACGGGAGCCGGTGCGTTGCCGTGGGCTGGCGGCAGCCAGAAATGGAACGGGAACAATGCCGTTTTGAGCAGCAGTCCCACCGTTACCAGGGCGAGGGCTACGGGCGGCAACACTTCGCCTTCGATGGCGCCGGTGAGCAGGGCAAGGTCCAGGGTTCCGCACGCAGCGTAAAGGAGGCTGACTCCCGCCAGATAGCAGAAAGACCCCACGAGGCTGACCAGAAGATAGCGGGTGGCAGCGGTCAAGGCAGGAGCATTCCCCGCCAATGCGATCAGGGCAGTCGATGAGAGCCCGATCAACTCCATCGTGACATAGATATTGAAGAGATCTCCCGACAGGAAAAGGGCGGTAAGGCTTCCCCACAGGCTCAGCCAAAGGGGCCAGAACAATGCCCTCTGTTGACCGTCATCGTGCGAAAAAGGAGTTCCTTTCTTCTCCGCTGCGCCTTTCAAGGACAGGTATCCGTGGGCATAAACGGTGCTCACGGTCCCCACCACGGCGGCTGTGGCCACCATGAGTGCAGAGAGACCGTCCAGTTGAAGCTCGATCCCGAGGGGTGCCCCCCACCCTCCGACAGCCAGGCGCCGGGGCCCTTCGCGGATGACGCCCCATAGAGTGGCCGTCGAGCAGAGCAGGATTCCTCCCGCTGCAGCCGTTGCGGCATGAACGGCTCGACGGGGAAAAAGGAAGGCCAGGAGGGCGCAGAAGAACGGCACGAGGAACGTCGAATAGGCCCACGTCGGTGTGTCAAGGGCCGTCATGAGGAATCCTCCCCATCTCCGGAGAGATAGGGTTCGCCGGTTGCCGCCTGGATCCTGCAGACAAGGATCAGAGCCAGGGCGGTCGCACTGATGGCCACCACGATACCTGTGAGGACCATGGCCTGAGGCACCGGATCCGGAGCGGCCCCGTCTGTGCGCTTTGCCAGGGAGAGGAACATCAGAAACACGCCGCTCCCCATGACGTTGACGGCGAGGACCTTACGAACGAGATGTGGGTGAACGATCGCGGCGTACAGACCGATCACGAGCAGGGTCACACCGGCCAAAGCATATATGGGAAAGCCCTGCACGATGAAATCACTCCTCCTCACCACTGCCGCCACCGTCGTGCTCCGATATGGCGGGCGGGGCGGTGTGGGGGCGGCCGCCCGCGAACAGGACGAAAAGTGTCGCGGCTATGGAGACCGCCGCGACCGACTCCACCAGCATGATCAGGGGTCCGGCCAGACTCAAGGGGTATTGCAGCAAGGCCCCTCCCACCAGGATGGTGAACGCCGCCACTCCGAGAAAAGCACCGGGGCCCGCAACCAGTGCCGTCTTGAGGGGCCAGGAGAACCACGTGTGGGAGACCGGAACATCCGAAAGAAGAACAAGGACTCCGGCTGTCCCCAGGACCGCCCCCGCCTGAAAAGCGCCGCCGGGACCGTACGCACCCCTCTCAAGCAGGTAGGCTGATACCAGAACGAGCATTGGCAGCAGCAGGCGGATCAGCGCGGCCAGCAGGGGCCCCGCCGGACTTCGGGCTCGTTCCGCCCTGGTGAAGCCCAATGACCAGGCACCGAGAGCGGCGAGCCAGAGCACAACGATTTCGAGGAGGGTGTCGTAGCCGCGAAAGTTGAGCAGTACGGCAGTGACGGGGTGATCCACGCCGGACCTTTGCAGTTGAGCCGTCACCTCGGGAAGCAAACCGGGCCATCGTGTCGGGAGTTGGAAAACCGCCACGGCCATCATGCCCCAGATCACGGAGAGGAGCATTGCGCACAACAACCGCAACCCGCGTCCCCGGCTGATATCAGGAGGTCGTTTCGTGGTCATCTCCCATACCTTCATCGGCAGAAGGCCGGCGGTTCTGCTGCCTGCCCTCCATCCTGGCCAGTGCCGACCACAGAAGAGCGCCGGTCAGTCCGCTTCCAATGGCCGCCTCCGCGAGGGCGACATCGACGGCGTCCAGTCGGACCCAAACGAGGGCCAGCACCAGCCCGAAAGCGATGAACAAGATCACGGCCTTGTGCAGGTCGGGTGTTGCCAGCAGTCGCCAGGCCACCCAGAGCAGGATCAGGGAAAGAGAAAAATCCAGCCACCACGAGGAATGCACGGTCACTATCTCGGCCACGGCCTGATGCCCCTTTTCAAGGCTGTCTGCGCCACGAGATGACAGGCCGTGGCGCTTCCCACGAGCACCAGAAGCCAGATCAGGAGGAGCTTGCAGCCCATGCTCCATGATTCCGACTGCACCAGAAGTCCCAGGACCACCAGCCCCAATCCAAGATTGTCAGCTTTGGTGACCGCATGAAGACGTGTGTACACATCAGGAAAACGAAGAAGACCTATCGTGCCGGCCAGGAAAAAAGGCATTCCCAGAACAACCAGCAGGGTGCCCGCAATTTCCTGCAAATTCATGGGTGATCCCTCCACAGGCGCGATCAGCCTTTTGGAACCCAAAGCCTCCGGACCAGTGCAACGACGGCAACCGGCGCAAGGAGTGCAAAAACAAGGGCGACATCGAGAAGGACAGGAGTCCGCCATTCCCGGGCGAGAAGCAGCAAGATGGCGACACCCGTGGTGCTGAAGAGCTGCACGGCGAGCATGCGATCAGCCGTCTCGGGTCCACGGAACACCCTTACCAGGCCTGCCCCGATGGTGGCAAGCAGGTAAACAGCGCACAGGAGATACAGCTGATTCATGACACCTCCGATCCATGTCCATGGTATCGATCTTTTACAAAGGTCAAAGATCTTGGACGGCAACACGGAAAAGATGGGCCACGCGCGACTCCAGCGCGTGGAGCTGCTGCTCGACCGGCAATCCGCCATCCAGGGCATGGACGATCAATACGTCCCCTTCCACATCGGCGCTGAGGGTTCCCGGAAGCAGGCTCACCACATTGGCCATGAAAACCCGCGCCGACGTCTCCCCCAAACGGAAGGGGTAACGCACCAAGCATGGGTGGAGCGGGAGCCTGGGGTGAAGTGCCCGGCGCGACACGTCGAACCCACCCCGCAACGACTGGAGGCAGAAAAAAGGAAGAAAAAGGGCCAGTCCCCCCAGGCTCCAACGAAGCCGAACCCAAGAGGGCGAAAGAAGGAGACTGAACCACACCGCAAGGCCGACGGCGGGCACGCCGATCCACCACGATGAAGGGTCGCCTCCCCCAAGCATCCACCACACGAATCCAAAGACAATGCTTCGCGACAGGACCCTCGAAATCGATCGAAGCCAGCCTGCGAGAAACTCCTCTCTGCCCCTCATGGCTTCACCCTCCTTCAGCTCCGATGTCCAAAGTTGACCCTGAAGCTACCACATTTTTTCGTTATTGTTATGATCCGTTTGAACTGAGCTGAACGGTTAGCAGGATACTTTCCCCAGTTGCACTCGATCCCGGCAGATGTGCAGGATCATCGACTCGGGCAGGCTGGCAGCCAAAGCCTTTTAAGGAGAATGCAGGATGGATGGCATCAGAAAGATCAAGGTGGTTTCAAAGAGTATGCCCACAGTGGAAGGAGCCGGAGTTCATCTGAGGAGAGCCTTCGGCTATCACCAGGTCCCTCAATTCGACCCTTTTCTCATGCTGGATGACTTCCGCTCGACCGATCCGGCAAAGTATCTTCCGGGTTTTCCCTGGCATCCGCACAGGGGGATCGAGACCATCACCTACGTTCTTGAAGGGAATGTGGAGCATGGCGACAGCATGGGGAACAAGGGAGACATCAGGTCCGGGGATGTGCAATGGATGACCGCCGGGAGCGGCATCATCCATCAGGAAATGCCCAAGGGCAACCAGGCCGGGCGCATGGGAGGATTTCAGCTTTGGGCCAACCTCCCCGCCGCTCAGAAGATGATGGAGCCACGGTATCGTGATGTGAGACGCGAACAGATCCCGGAAGTCTCCCTTGCAGGTGGTGTGAAGTTAAAGATCGTCTGTGGCGAAGTGAACGGCGTCCGGGGGCCTGTCCATGACATCGTGATCGATCCGCAATACCTGGATGTCACTGTGCCGGCTGGAACGAGCTTTTCACATCCCATCAGGAGAGGCCATACCGTCTTTGCCTACGTCATCGATGGAAGCGGATATTTCGATGATGAGCAGGATGCGTTTGCCCACGAAGTGGTGGGCAGGAACTATTTCGATCTCGACCGTGAGTGTACCTGCGGCAATGGGACACTTATCCTCTTCGAGGACGGAGACCACGTCTCCATCAGCGCCACAAATGAGCCTCTACGGTTCCTGCTCGTTTCCGGAAAGCCTATCGGTGAGCCGGTCGCCTGGCACGGTCCCATCGTGATGAACACCCAGGAAGAACTTCGGATTGCCTTCGAGGAGTACCGCCAGGGAAGGTTCATCACACCGTTCAGGGGAATCGATGCTCCCGGAATCCGTCGCGGATAGGCGTTGATCACACCGCACTTTCGTCTCTGTAGAATGCTGCGCCCACGGCACAGACGAAATCGGCGTGCCGACCATCCATGCTCCATTCGAGATCCATGTCGAAGTGCCGCTTCACAAGGCCAATCACATTGATCCCCAGGGACTCGAGGCTGTAGATCTTCTCCTCCGGCTTTTCGCACTGGATGGAGCCGGTCAAAAGGGCGCATTCCTCGCAAGCGAGGCACGGCCCCGAGCCTGCGATGACCTGTCCCTTGTCTCGATAACCGAGAAGGGTTTCCGAGAGCAGGCTCCTTGCCTGCCTGAAGCACGCCCTGTACCGATCCTCGAAAGGCAGATGGTTGAAATAGTCTTGAGGCACCCTTATGCAGAGGACTCTCGCTTTCTTCCCGGCCCCTACATACTCCAAAAAGGTCGGGCTGTGAGGGGGACAGGCCAGATTCTTTCCATACTTCGGGCAAGGCCGACAGGAGTCCTTGTACCGTTTGCCATGCTCGATGGCACCCGCTTCCACGACTCTCTCATGTTCTTCATAGAACAGGGTCGACCCGGAGCCGTCGGTATGTTCAAGGACCTTCACTTCCGCTCTATTGACTGCTCGGCAGTTTTCGGGGGAGACATCGATTTCCGGCCCCGTCGGTCCCCGTTCTCCCTTTGCGGGAGCGTTCTTTGGAGTCGAATCTTCATCACCTGCGACATCGACCCGGCACGCACGCTCCCTGCTGACCATTTTCTCACAATGCATGCATCTGGCTCTCTTTTCGTCGGTCCAGATTTCGACCTCTACATTGCAGAAGGGGCATGTGAACAACTCGGGGACGATGATCAACGCCCGTTCAAAGCCGGGACACTTCTGAATACTTTCTGCTCCCATGCGTTTAAACCTCTTCGCTGCTGCTGCGGCGGGTTTCGGGTTTCGAGTTCAAATGCAGCCATCGTGGACCTTTTCATTGTGCAGGGTGGCCTGAAGGGCCATGAGGGACGGCCACAGGGATGCACAGGCGTCCAAAGTCAGGAAGGTTTTCCGTGGGTCAGGGCGATCCGCTCGAACATGGTGACCAGCCCGACGCAGATCATATAGAGGGGCTCGATCCCGAGATTATCGCCGGCTGTGGCATCAAAAAGCAGGGTGAGCGCCGAATCGAAATCCCCCTCCTTCTTCCAGTAACGGATGAGGAGAGGCACTTTGGGTAAAGGGTGGATAACGATCGAGATGTCGCAATCCGAGGGGCTTTCCATGAGCATTCCGTCGAAGATGTCGAAGAGGATTTCAAAAAGGTCGGTGTGGCAATCGATGAGCTTCTTGAGGGGTTTTTCGGCGCGTTGGCCGAAAAGCTGACCCCAGTCGGCGCCTCCTTCCAGTTCCTTGAAGCGGTGCCAGTTCCCGGTGACATCTTTTCCGGCCCCCCGGGCCACGTAGCTCAGAAGTGGAATGATCAGCCACGGCGTCTTGTGGCACTCGGATCGAATGCTCCCTTCTCCATCGATGTGAAAGTCCTTCCCGAGGCATTTCACCGTGAGGCCTTCGGCGGTGTGCTCCGCTCCCAGCCGATCCGCCGCCTCGAGAAGATCCATCGCACAAATCTCCTTACGCAAGAGCTCAACGGCTTTCTCGCGCTCGTCCGGAGCGGAGCGGTCAGAGCGCCCTCTCATTTCAAGCCGCTCCAAGACCCCGCCGTCAACGAAAGGGCACTGGGACAGCTGCTTTTCCCCCCGCATGACTGCCGCTGCAAAGGCAAGACAGGTGGGCAGCTCACACTGCCTGCAATTCGTCTTCTGCAGGAGTCCGTAAATTTCCAGGTGATTCTTCGGAACCATGTCTTCTCCCTCCTCATCTCATGTCCCAGCTACAGAGCTCTGCCCTGCCGACCATCGATCCCTCCGGGCTCTCCTGAGGCTCCCGCCTTGGGCTGATGCAGAACACCCCTGAGCCTGCTCAAGTGTGCGACGACTTTCGCATGCCCGTGACGGGACTGAATCCCCCATTTGGGGGAGAGCCATGATTTTTCGACAGGTCTGTTGGGAGGGCCAGAGTTACGTGGGTGGGCTGTCTAGACGAGGGAATGACGAGCGGCCCAGACGGAAGCTTCCGTTCGGTCATCCACACCCAGCTTGTTGAAGATGTGAATGACATGGCTCTTGACGGTATGATGGCTGATCCCGAGAAGCTCCGAAATCTCGGTATTCGTGGCTCCACGAGCCATGAGACGCAGCACCTGGAGCTCCCGTCCGGTCAGAGGGGCGGGAAGCGATACGTTGCCGGGCGTCTCCATCGTCTTGTCGATACGGGTCAGCCGTTTCAGGTCCTGCTCGAGCCTCGCGATATACGCCTGCTTCTCCTCAATTGTCCGACTCACTGTCGTGGTATCGACGTCGATAGCAATGGTCTTCTTGAGGCATCCCCGGGCATCATAAACAGGATAGACGGCATTCTGCCGGATGGGGCGTCCAAGCCCCGCACACTGGGCGGGATCGGCATCCTGTCTGCTCAAGGCTGCGGCAAAAGCCATGCAGCTGGGGTGGCCGCACTCCCCGCAGTTTGTCCTAGGCAGGATGCTCAGGATTTCCAGGATGGGCATGCGCCGATGCCGTCTATGGTCCGGCCGGATGGAGTCCCTGCGCAGGTGAAGATCATTGAGAAAAACAACGAGTCTTTCCAGGAACTCATGAGCCTGCAGGTAGTTTTCGAACAGACCCGCAGATCCTTCGGAAGGATGAAGGCCGCAGAGGACCCCCTCGAGGTTGAATTTGATGTAGACCGGCTGCTCTAACAATATCGCACCGTCGGCGACCGCACTGATATAGGGGAGCAGCGCTGAGATATCGCCATTCAGTCTGAAGTGGGCAACCAGGAGTGGATGAGCATCCTTGCAGATTCTGGACAGGGGACCCAGGACGCGGAGGGACAAGTCCGAATACCCTGTTATCAACCGGTCATCGACCATTTCAACCAACCTCGAAGTTCGGAGGCACGGCATTTGTTCTTGCAGCACTGGCTTCGGCGTCGTGAAGACGTCCCGAGCGGCCAGAATGGAACCCACGTTTTTTACGGGAACGGACCAGGGTCGACTGCAGCGGATCAATGTGCGGGTGGAGCTCGGTCACGATCCGGGCTGCTCTCCCTCCTCAGGCATCGTCTCGCAGACTCCAGTTCTCCAAAGCCTCCCGGGCACTCTCCCGGAGATCCTCGGGCAACTCCGACCTCAGGATGGCCCTCAAACGTTCGCCCCACTCCTCAGGAGAGCCTGCCAAACCGGTGAGGTAAAGGATGTCGCCCTTGACGGTGGTATCCACCGTCGAAAACCTCTCCCAAAGGGGCGGCAGGACACTGCCGGCCAGCCTCGGGTTCTTCTCGGCCATCTCCTCGACGACGACCACAGCTCCCAGCCTCACCGACCATTCGGGGTGTGTCACGAGATCCGTGAAGGCAGGAAAGATCTCGCCTCTCTCCAGCATCATTTTGGCGAGCCGATCCGCCTGACCCTCCTTCAGCAGCGTTTTGAGCGCCGACACCGGAAGCAGAGCACCGTCGCGATGGATCACGGTCTCCAGGAAATCATTCGTGTCAATGGAGCCGGTCCAGCGAAACTTGTCATCCAAAATAACGGTTGGAACCGCACGAATTCCAAAGGGATCCGAGAGCTCGGGAAAGAGAACCCCGTCCACAATGCTGATCTGAATCCTCGGCTGTTGAAAGGCCAGTGGAGAAATTCGTCTCACGGTTTCCGGGCAATGAGGACAGGCGGAGGCAATGAAGATTTTGACCTCCGCCGGCCACGATATCTGCGCCAGTCGCTGCTTCAGAGCGGTCTCCGGCGGTTCGAGGTCGCCGACGCTGTTGGAGAGGATCTCGAGGAACGGCGCCAGCTCCCGTTCAAGGGGCAAGGCCTGATAGGTCAATGATGGAGAAATGAGAATCGCAGGAAACTCTCCCGTCTCGCCCTCATCATGGATGACTCGGATCTTTCCGGAGCGAGCGGCAAGCTCCTCAAGGAAGCCCGCAAAGTCGCCGGTTCTGGGGTCCGGGGTGGTTCTCAGTCGGACTGTAAGCGTTTGAGAGAGTCGATCTGCCCAGAATCGAACCCCGTCCGCGGCAGCTTCAACGATGAACATTCTTCTTCCCTCACCTTGGCGTCATTCC
>CAZEOY010000028.1:0-1213 GCA_964513835.1 uncultured Syntrophobacteraceae bacterium | reverse complement strand
CTGAATCTACCGTTCTTGCCGCTTTCCGGGCCACGGCTTTCGCCGAGGCAGCGGCATTGCAGAAGCTGTGCAAAGCCTTCAAAGCATGCCCGGCGGCAGGAGGTGGGGATCAACCGCCATTTGTTCTCGAATCGACCAGGCAGAGAATCGCTCCCTTGACGGCTTGCAGGATCTTATTGGCATGACTGCCCAAGAGAAAGGGTTTGCGCTCGTGAAAACTCTTCTTCCCCATCAGAACGATCTGGTATTCAGCCGATGCGATGTCATTGAGAAGGTCGCGGGCTACACCTTCTTTGGTTGTCTCGATGCGTGTTTCGATATACTTTGCGGGGACACCTCGCTCCTGCAGCATCTCCTTGGCCTCACGCATGAAGCTCTCCACGCTGCGGATCCAGTCCGTGGCCCATTTTTCAATGCGAGACTGGCGGTCTTTCTGTTCCTTGGGGCCGAGGATGTGTCCGTCATCCCAGAAAGTCGGTGGAACGGGGGGCATGAGATGAAGGAAGGTATATTTCAGCCCTTCGATGGGGGCCACGAACTCACTGGCATAATTCGCCAGGGTGCGCGAATCCGGGCCACCCTCCAGAGCGACCAGAACTCGCCCGCTCCTGTTGACGGGAGTATCCACAACCCATACCGTGCGGTCCTTGGCGTATTGGGCTACCTTGCTCGATACACTCCCGATGAGGAGACCTTCAAGAGTATTGCGCCCTCTTCGGCCCAGAGCGATGCTTCGAATTCCAGATTCCTTCGCTTCGGCCATGATATCCTGGCCGGGATCCATGCTGTCGAGCCTGGTCTTGAGCTCCAAACGCTCTTCCGGGAATCCCGCTTCCAGGAGTCGCCGGCGGGATTCTTCCAGGACGGCGTGCCCCACCTTTTCCTGCTGAGCATAGGGTAGACGGCAGGTCTCCTCCACTTCTCCGCACAATTCGCCGGGGAGAAGACTCGCCAATTGTTGAACGCAATGCAGGACCTTCACATGTAAGGATTTGTCGCTCTTGAGGATTTCTCCGAGAATCGAAACAGCCTGCAATCCACGCTCCGAACCGTCTACCGCCAATAACAGCTTCTTTTCCATGGCCTTCCTCCTTCGAAATCAGGTTTCATGGACTCGTTGACCTCATCCCGTTAACGCTTCGAAGCCATTCTCGTTCAACCTGACACTCATCTTCAAAATTGCTTGACACCCGGCAATGGGCTGTTGGCCTGT
>CAZEOY010000027.1:0-13318 GCA_964513835.1 uncultured Syntrophobacteraceae bacterium | reverse complement strand
GAGCTCTTCAGAGATGACCTTGGTCTTGACCATGAGCTCGGTCTTTTCGATGGCCACAGCTGCCTGATTTGCGACGGTCGTCAAAAGGTTCATTTGCAGGTCGCTGAATGCATGGGGATGCGAAGTATAGCAATTGATCACGCCGATCACCCTCTCTCCCACACGCATGGGGACACTGAGCATGGAGACCAAGCCCATGCGGCGCGCCAGATCCTTCTCCTTGAAGATGGGGTCGGTGAGCACATTGGTCACGACATAGGCTCGGTTCTGAGCCACCACCTTGCCCACGATGCCTTCCCCCACCTTGAGCACACGGTCCTTGAGATATTCGCTGTCGATCGACTGGGTGGCCCGCAGGCGAAGGACGGATTCCTTCTCGTCCAGCAGCCAAAGTGAGCAGACGCTCGATTTCATGACCTCCGCGGTGACCATCACGATCAGTCGAAGAATGTCCTCGAGATACTGGTCGGAGGTGATGGCTTTGCTGATCAGGCTGAGAGCTTCGATACTGCGGTCGTAGGTATCGTGCTCGTCCGAAAAGGGAATTTCCGCATCCGGGGCAGGGGCCGCTGTCGCTTGATGGAGTGGGAGCTGCCGGAGATGGGTGGCTCTCTCCTTCATCATTTGGAGAGCATGCCGGAGTCTGGGTGGCACTTTAGAAAGATCGCCGGACAGATATGCATCGAGTTCGGCTGATGAGGGTTGGGATTCCAGTCCATTGCGTGTCAGATCGAGCATGCTCAGCGGTTTCGATCTTTCCACTATGCGTCGGGGCAGGCCGAAATGTCTCCCCAGCTTGCGAAGGTCACGCCGCAGGAGGTGCTCGATGGGAAGGATGTCTGCCAAAGGGTTCGGGTGGCCGGGAACGCCGGCCAGTTCGTACTCCACCCGATCGTTCGCTCCCACCAGGAGGAGTCCATTGGCGTCAGCATACTGACGATGCGCCAGAGACTGCAATAATATGCGGAGGTGAGTGCTCCGACTGTCATCCGGATTGGGGAGCAGTTGGGTCAGGCTGTCGAAGATTGGGGTAAGCTCCCGTTGTTCAAAGGAAACTCCAAAGTGTCGTGCGGTCCACTGAGCGTCCTCTATCCAGGAGTCGCGGTCGCGGCAGGGCAGGATGAGAGCGAAAGTCTCGTCGCCAAAAACTTTTTGGGTGACTGCCAGGGTAACCGCAGAGCTCAGATCACCGCCAAGATTCACGACGGCTCCCTTGGCGGTGAATCTTTCGGCTTGCTGCGCTATCCATTGCACGATTGAATCAATGAATTCTTGAGTGTTCTTATCCATGTTTGAGAGCTGTAGACGCTGTGATTATTTTTAAGGAAAATTAATAGATTATTGCCGATCAACGTTGAAGTCAGCGGAGCCATCTACCGAGTCGGTTCCACCGGATGTAGCTCGAATCCGGGCTCCAGGAAAGCTCACCATCACTGTTCCAGGACCAATAGATGATGAAGGCTTTTCCTTTGAGTTGACTCATATCCACGAATTTCCAGAAACGGCTATCATAGCTTTCGTCCCGGTTATCTCCCATGACAAATAGGTTGCTTTCTGGTACGGTTATCGCATTCATATTATCTCTGGGGCTGGCCGTAGCAGGGAGGGTCCGTTTGTCTGAGAATACCGCATAGGGTTCTTCAAGTTGCTGGCCGTTGACAAAAACGACTTTATCTCGTATCACCACGGTATCGCCCGGTAACCCTATCACTCTCTTGATGAAGTCCTTGGATGGATCCACGGGGTACCGGAAGACTACAATGTCCTGGCGGGAAGGGTGACCGATCGGGAGCAGCTCCTTGTCTGTAAATGGGATTTTAACACCATACACGAACTTGTTCACCAGGATGTGGTCCCCAATCTGAAGCGTCGGTTTCATAGAGCCGGAAGGGATTTTGAAGGCTTGAACGACGAAAGCTCGGATGAACAATGCAAGCAGGACTGCAATGAAAATGGCTTCGGCATACTCACGTATAACGCTTTTTGAGCTGCTTCTGGGCACATCCTTCTCGGTAATCGAATGCAAGGTCATATCCTCCTCTTTAGATCAAAAATTGAGCTCGATGCAAATGTTGAATGACATTGATAAGTTTCTTGCATGCTTTCAAGAAAGGATGGTAAATTAAAATTGTGGGTAAATGTCAATTAAAATTCTGATGAGTTCTGTTGGGCGGGGCTAAACTATGTTTGGGAAAAAGGATAGCTTGTTGGGTTTGGACATTGGGTCTCACAGCATCAAGCTGGTGCAGTTGAACACGGCCAGCTCTCCACCCAAACTTATGAATATTGGGTTGAGTCAGATGTCTGGGGAGGCGTTTGTGGAGGGGAGGGTCAACAGGTCGGAGTTGATCGCGAAGTCGATTCAACAGCTGGCCAGTCATCTGAAAATCAAAGATAAGTACGCGGCATCATCGATTTCCGGCTATGAGGTGATGATCAAAAAAATCGACATGCCATCCATGACGGAGGATGAGCTGGGGAACCGCATGCAGGTTGAGCTGGGCCAGTACATCCCTTACAACATCGATGAAGTGGATGTGGACTACCAGATTCTTGATCTCTCCAAAGATCGGCCCAACTACATGGAAGTGCTCCTGGTGGCGGCCAAGAAGGAATCGGTGAGTGAGTACGCGAACATGGTGCGGGGAGGAGGGCTGGAGCCTGTCGTCATCGATGTTGATTTCTTTGCGCTCAGCAATGCCTTCGAGGCGGCCTATGGAATCAACAATGATGAGAGCATCGCTCTGCTCGACATCGGGGCAAACAAGGCGATCATGAACATTGTCCTCCGCGGGGTGCCTATCTTCACGAGGGGGATATCCATCGGTGGGGCGCAGATTACGGACAGGATCCGGGATCATTTTGATCTGAGCCATGAGGAGGCCGAGCGCGTCAAGCTCGGCGAGAGCTCTCTGAAACTGAACGCGACAGAGCTTGAGGAGATTTTCGTGAGCACGGTCCGCAAGTGGTTGGCGGAGTTCAAGAGGGCTGTCGATTTCTACTACAGCAACTTTCCCGATCACCGGATTGCCAAGGTGTACTTGAGTGGAGGGTCGTGCAGGATTGCCGGTCTGGACCAGGCATTCCGGGACCACATGAATCTCGAGGTCGAGATTTTCAACCCGCTCAGGCAGGTGGAATATGACGACAAGGTGTTTGACCCGGACTACATCGACTACGTAGGTCCTCAAACGGCCATCGCTTTCGGTCTGGCTCTGAGAAAGGCAAACTGAAATGATCCAGATCAATCTGCTTCCAGCCCGTGTAAGGAAGAAAAGAGACGCGCTGAAAGTCTTCACCCTGGCGTATCTCGGATGCATTGTTCTGATGATTGCGGCCATCGGTCTGCTTTGGATGTATCAGGCTCAGCGGATCAAGAGCCTGAACACGCAGTTGACGCGCGTTCAGAACGAAGTCAATCAATATGCAAAATTCGATCAGATGCTCAAGGAAATCAAGCAGCAGAAAGATCTGGTCGAGAAGAAGCGCGGGATTATCGAGAATTTGCAGAAGGATCGAGACACGATCGTGCGTATCCTGGCACTTCTGAGCGTGCAGATTCCGCCCGAGGAGATTTGGTTTGAACGGCTGGCCCAATCTTCCAACACGGTGACACTGGACGGAGTGGCCCTCAGTAATGAGTCGATTGCCGATTTCATGCGCAATCTCGAGTCATCGCCTTACGTGGAGAAGGGCAGCGTCAATCTGACTCATTCACGCCAGAAGGTGATCAGCAACATGAAACTGAGGGAATTCCAGGTCACCTACCGTTTCTATCCTTTCTCTGAGGTCGAAAAAAAGCTGAAGGCGCAGACATCATGAAAAAAGACTCGTTTTCATTGGGTGTTTTGCAGGACAAGCTCGGCGGGTTGACCCCCCCTCAAAGAATTCTGCTGTTGGTGGTCACCATCGCCTTGCTGGGAGGGGCGTTCTACTTTCTGAAATATAAGGATCAGGCCAATACTGTCAGGCGACTGCAGACTTCCATTAACGAGCAGGAGAAGAAGCTCGCAAGCCTGAAGCAGGCAGCGGTCGAGGTGGAGAAAGTCAAAAAGGAGCTGGCTGAGTCCGAGGAGCAGTTCAACCAGATTCTGTCGTTCCTTCCCGATCAGAAGGAAATTCCCGGCTTGCTCGATAACATTTCCCAGCTCGGCGCCGAGGTCGGACTGGAAAACATCTTGTTTCAGCCGCAGCCTGAACAACCCCGTGAATTTCACGCAGCCATTCCCATTCGCTTGGATCTGGTGGGCACCTATCACGAGCTGGGAGTCTTTCTCGACCGGGTGAGCAAGCTTGATCGGATACTCAAGGTTGAGAGCCTCAATCTGACGAAGCAGAAAGATGGGTCGGGACTTCAGGTGGGGTGCACCGTGGTCACGTATCGCTTCGTGGATACACCTCCTCAACCGAGCACACCGCCGAAAAAGTAATCGTCGGCGTTTTAGTCATATGGGGCTGGCAATAGGGGCAAACGGTTACACTTTTGAGGAAGGAAAGAGCAAAGGGGTGTAAGCGGTATGTGTCGATCAAAAACAAACTGGAGGAGTTTCGTTGGGGTTTTTCTGGTCCTGCTGTGGTGCTGGGGGTGCTCGACCACCTACTCGACGGCGCCGGGAGGGATCGGGAATGCGGAGACCGGTCAACCCAAAGAGAGTGTCACCGAAAAGGGGCTTTCGAGTGATGCACAACCTCAGATCGCCACCTCTCTATCAGGCATACAGGTAGAAGGGCGTCCGGGTGAGACAGTCGTTATCGTCACGGGTAATGGTCCGTTCAGAGATTACATGTTCAGCAGGGTATCGGAAAGACGGTTTACGCTGGACCTGGGGGACATCTCCGGGGCTGACGGATTACCGGCACTGCCGCCTCCATCCCATGGGTTGGAGCTGGTCTACTCCGAGCCGGGTCCTGGAGGTGCGGGGGCGAAAGGTGTTCAGTTGACGGGGACTATGGCGGACCCTATCGGCAACTATGTGGTCAACACGGTCGGGAACAATCTGGCTGTCACGCTGTATGCAGGTGCGCCGGACAAGACGGCATCCGCCACCCTTCCGCCTGTGGCGAGTGCGGCGCCTCCCAAAGCTGCTCCACGTAAGAAGGTCATGGAGGCACCGGCACCCGTTGCAACCGAGGATACCATCGTGGAGCCTGCTCCTGCACGCAGCAGGAGGATGGCCCGGTCCACTCCCGAAAATCAGAGGAGCCACGAGCCTCTCAAAAAGGAGTACACGGGCAAGCCCATCAGCCTGGATCTTCTTGATGCCGACCTGCGGAATGTCTTGAGACTCATCGCCGATGTCACGGGGTCCAATATCGTCATTGAACCGGATGTCTCCGGAAAGGTGACCCTGAAGGTCGAACAGGTGCCTTGGGATCAGGTGCTGGATATGGTTTTGGCCATGAACGGCCTTGGCATGGAAAGAAGCGGGAATGTGATTCGAGTGGCGCGGGTGGCCAAATTGAAGGAAGAGGTCAACCAGCAGAATGAAGAAATCAAGGCCAGGCAGGAGCTGCTCGAAACCGTCAAAGACTTCGGTGACATCACCACGGAATACCTCACGGTGAACTACGCTCAACCCGCTGAAATCGCTGCCAAGATCAATGAAGTGAAAAGTGACAAAGGCAGGATTTCAATCGATGAGCGCACCAACCTTATCATTTACTCCGACTACCCGGCCAGGATAGCCACGGCCAGGAGGCTGATCACACGGTTGGACCGAGCTACGCCTCAGGTCATGATCGAGGCCCGCCTGGTGACCATGAGCGACGACACCCGCAAGTCTTTGGGTATCGCCTGGAATCTGAATTTGAACGACAGGGATCCACTGGTCCGGGAGTTCGAGGTAGATATACTGCAGAATCTCGGAACAGCCCTCAATTTCAATGTGGCACAAATCGTCGGTCAGACCCTGGTTGCCCTGGATTTCAACCTGGCGGCTCTTGAGACCCAAAACCGTACCAAGGTCATCGCCGCTCCCAAAATCCTGACCTTGAACAACGTCAAGGCCAGCATTTCCCAGGGTACTCAGATCCCTTATCTGAATCAAAGTGCTGCTGATGCAGGCGTGGTCAGCACCGTCTTCAAGGATGCAGTTGTTGAGTTGGGGGTTACACCGCATATCACGCCTGACGGGAAGGTGAGGCTCGAGATCGAGGCCAAGCAGGATGAACCTGATCTAACTGTTACTGGGCAGGGTGATGCGCCGGCCATCGCAACGAGAAAGATCAAGACAGAATTGATGGTGGCCGATGGGTGTATTGTGGTGATCGGCGGGGTCATGAGAGACACCCAGGGGTATACGCTGGCCACAACTCCGGGATTGAAGGATATTCCTATCCTGGGCAGGTTGTTCAAGCAGGAGACCAAGGCGAGGCAGAAGCAGGAACTGCTCATTTTCATCTCTCCAAAAATCGTGCAGCTCTGAGCTCAGGCCTTGCATTTGATGCCTGGATATGAGATGCATTGGCTTCAGTGAAGCCTGGAGTGCCTGGGGGGAGCTTTGGCCGAGGATTAATAATTTGTGCTGATGCGGGGGGCAGGGATGGTTGGGGCCGGGGTAGGCAGGGCGATTCTTCTGGTCGGGGTCACAGTGGTGTTGGCCGTTGTGGCGGCCGGGTGTTCAGCACAAAAGCCCGGTTCCAAGGTCGACGGATCCCATTCAGAGAACCAATTGGAGCTCGACAGGAGTCTGGCCCTCTCCACCCTGCCCAACCGTGCCCCTGTGCGAATTGACTACCTTCGTCACCCTTCGGAGATTCAAGAGCCGGAAGTGTTTGTCTACAAGGAACGCCGTCGACTCTATGTGGTCGACGGGAATGTCGTGGTTCGTGACTACCCGGTTGGGCTGGGAAAACAACCTTGGGGAGACAAGGCGCGAGAGGGTGACGGTAGGACGCCGGAGGGAGCCTTCATCGTGTTCACCAAGAGCTCCCTGCCGGATCACGGATTGGGTCTCAAGCTGCGAAGCCCATTGCCAGGGACGGAAAAAGGCTTGCCTCAAGCAATGAGTCGGGGCATGCCGGTTCAGTTTCAGCGTGTTACGGGGATGAGTGGGTTGAGAGGTTCCGAGGTGCAGCAAAGCAACTGGAACGGCCACTTCTCCATTCATGGTGGGGGGGCTCAATCCGATTGGACGGACGGATCGGTGGCTCTCTATCCCAGTGATATGGAAGAGCTTTCTCAGATCGTGAGTCTGGGGACCTCGGTCATCGTCCGCCCATAGTTCTTCTGTTCGCGCCCGTTCTCAAAAGTTCCCTGATCCCGCTTACCACGCCCTTGCAGCTCTTCTTTGATTCTCGTGCTCCTGGAATTCTCTCATGTTTTCGTGGCCTCGGTCGCCAGGACGGCTTCTGTGTGTGCTCTGCGGCAGCGCTCTTTTTCTGCCCAATCCTCATAGGTTTTTATTGCATAGCGTCGCCCGAAGGCCGGGTGCCTGAGATAGTCAAGGCCTGCTGACGTGAATTCCTGCTGAAGGTCGGACAGCACGGAGTTTACATCCTGCTTCGACACAAAGTGCCGTGTCTTCGTCATCTGGTAGTGCAAGGTTGGCCCAAAGTGTGACAAAAAGGCCTCAGCAGTGATTTCGTGGCCTGGAAAACCTTGGAGGATCGATCCATCCAAGGGGATGGGGATGTCGATCAACAGCTGGACGAGGTATCGATCACCTGCGATGGGTCTGGACTGATCGTAAAAGGAGATCTGAAGTCCATTTTCGAGGGGTATTCTCTCGAGTAGCCTGCCTTGTGTTTCCATGTCTTTCAACAACCTCCCGTCACGTGAGCTCCATGAGTTCGAAAATTCATCATATTGAATAGAAGCTTTTTGTTCAAGAGCTGAGAGGCAGGCTTTTCTGCTGGCGAGTAAGGGTTGCAGCTCGCAGTTGACTCGGTCATTTCGAAGGGCTATTAAACAAAGGCTTTCCGGTGACTGGCGTTAGACAGAGAATTCAAAATCCCTGCATTGGATGGTGCGACGAAGGACCCAATTCATGAAAAGAAAGTGCATCGAGGTCAGATGGCACGGCCGGGGTGGACAGGGTGCGGTGACTGCCGCCAGCATTCTCGCCGAGGCCGCTTATTATGATGGCTATAAAGGTGTCACTTCAGCCCCTTTCTTTGGAGCTGAGCGCAGAGGAGCTCCCGTCATAGCCACTACGCGTTTTGGGAGGGAGCCGATCCGTACGTTCTCGCTCGTTGAAGAACCGGATGTTGTGGTCGTACTGGATGAGACCTTGCTTAAGGTGGTGGATGTGACATCCGGAATGCGTCCTGATGGCCTCGTTCTGATCAATACCAGCAAGCCCCCGGAGAGCTTTCAATTCAAATCGGCCGTCAATGTGAGTACTACCCATGCAACTGAGTGGGCGAAGGAGGCGGGGCTGACCGTTGCCGGTGCAGTCATTTTCAATACGGCCATCCTCGGAGGATTCAGCAAGGCCACGGGTTTGATCAGTTTCGAGAGCATCGAGAAGGCCCTGCGAAACCATTTCAAGGCTGATGCCGGGGAGAGGAATGTTCGAGGAGCGCGACTGGCCTATGAGGGGACTGCTGCTCTTTGGGAGTGTACGCTTGCTTGTGCCTGATCCGTCCCAACTTTTAACCGACGCATAATGCCTGAGTTGAAGGACCATCTGAATGCCAGAAGAGAACAAGCGCGAATTCGTTTATGCTCACTCAAAGCTTTGCAAGGGGGAGGCCGGAAAGACCGGGGACTGGCGATCTCTGAGGCCCGTCATTGAGAACTCCAAATGCACGCCTTTCAGAAACCAGCGCCCATCCTGTTTTATCTGCTGGCTGTACTGTCCGGAGGGAGTCGTGAAGCGTTCGATTCCCGTTGAAATCGACTACGACTACTGCAAAGGTTGCGGTGTGTGCGCTGAAGAGTGTCCTACCAAAGCCATCGACATGGTCGAAGAGGAGAAAGAGATCTGATCAGTTACGGTAACATTCTCCTCAACTGCAGAAGCACCGGACTCAAGCGGCCTTCTGGGCCACAAATCCAATTCGATAGAGCAGGTCTGTGTCCTCGGTTCCGTTGAATGACTCCAGGGTGAGACCCAATGCCTGAAGCATGTCCAACAATCGTGTCTTGGTGCAGGCTCCGCTCATGCACCATGCCCAACCGTCCAGCTCCTCTTCGAAGTAGTCGGGGAGGTCTGTTGAAGCGCACAGATCCATCACCACAAGGCGACCTTTCTCCCTGAGAGCCTGCCAGATTTCGCCCAGCACCCTGCATTTGTCCGGAAAAAGATTCAGGACGCCGTTCATCACAATCCAGTCAAACGACTCAGGTCGAAAGGGGAGGGATTCTCCCTCGCCGCAAACGAATGAAATCGAGCTCTTCGATCGATTGAACTGCATGTAATCAAGCTCTGTCATCACTGCCATCGATTCGACAAGTGCCTGAGAAACCACATCCAGATTCACAACATGGATTGGACATCCGCACCGTCTCACCAGTGCCATCGAATCGATGCCGACACCTGATCCGAGGTTGAGGATTGTATCGCCCATCTTGGGATGAACGTATTGGAGTGGATTACCACAGGGAAGAAAGTGTTCCCAAAGATGTTCGGGAAGCTCTTCAAGGTCATGCATCGGATAGAGAAGGGCTGCTCCAAGGTCCTTACCCTGATGAATGGGCAGGCGGGGTGACGGAGCTGAAAAACCTCTGAACACACGACGGTAATACGCTCTGATGTGTTGAGCGATGTGGACGTGGCCGGCGGCTATTTTCTTAAGAGAGTGATTCACTTTGGCAAAGGCTTTCAGCTCGCGGTGGTGGGGTGAGGGGTTGTCCTTCGTTTCGGGGATTTAGCCTTGTAGAAGCGGTCTCTTTCGCTGTAGATGCATCCGCAGTATACCTGCCTGTACACGCCCAGTCCCCGCGCTTCGTTCTGGCCTTCGGACCAGCCCACACGAAAGTCCTCATAATGGAACGGAATTCCATGCCGCTTGGACGATTCCTCTGCCAGAGAGCGGATCAATTCGTGTTTCTGCCGCTTGCTGTAGAGGAGCGTTGTGCTGAAGGCGTCGAAACGGCTCTTCTTGGCCAACCGGGCTGTCTCATCGACACGCTGTGCATAGCAGAACAGGCATCGCTGGTTTTCCCTGAAGGCAGCCTGTCTCAAGAACTGCTCCAAATCATAATCCTCACGTACGATCCACTGCATGTTGAGGTGCCCGGCGATAGTCCGGAGGGCTTCCAGTCGCCTGGCAAACTCCTGGTAAGGCTGAATGTTGGGATTGTAGAAGAAGCCGTGGACGATCCAGCCGGAGTCCCTGAGTGTCCTGGCCGGAAAGAGGGTACACGGACCACAGCAGGTGTGCAGCAGCAGACGCGGCATCACATCTTTCTCCCTGTGACTGAGACTCCACGGAGCATGTCACGTTCGGTCCACCGAAGATTCAAGTGCCCGCATCAATTTCCAGGGCAGCCCGTCGAAGCTTCCATTGCTCATGCAGAGGATGACGTCCCCCCTCCTTCCCACGTTCAACAGGTAATCGATGAGTTCTTGAGTCCCTTCAAAGAGGCCTGCTTTGACCCGACGGGACTCGATCTCCTTTACCAGTCTGGCGCTGTCCAGCCGCTCAGATTCCGGAATGGCTTCCAAACCCGGTGGAATCTTGATGCACACCACATCGGCGTTGTCAAAGGCTGTCGCGTAGGCCTCCTGGAAAATATTGCGTCGGCTCGAATTGGTCCTGGGCTCAAAGGCTGCGATCAGACGTCGAGAGGGGTAAAAGAGCTTCAGAGCCTGGATCGTCTCTTGAACCGCAGTGGGATGGTGGGCGAAATCGTCAATCACCAGAATCCCGCGGACCTCTCCGATGCGATCCTGTCTGCGTTTTACTCCTCTGAAGCACTTCAGGCCCTCGGCCAGGGAAGTGTGATCCATTCCCGCCAGGCGACAGGCAGCGGCAACGGCGAGTGTGTTGAGCGCGTTGTGCTTTCCGGGAAGAGGGCTCGTCAGCTCAGTTTCCTTTCCGGAAAGGCCATCCCGGAACCGGATCGTCACGTGGCCTTCGTTGTATCCGAGATCCAGGAGTCGCCATAGGGCTTCGGGAGAGGCCCCGTAGCCCATGACCCTTCCTTTGCAGAGATTCTCCAAACGCCGACATTCAGGATCATCCATATTGAGAATCAAGAACCCGTTCTCAGGGATGAGCTCTACGAATCGACTGAACGCACTGCGTATGGCATCCAGATCCTTAAAGATATCGGCATGGTCGAACTCGATGCTGGTAAGCACGCCGATGTGCGGCCGGTAATGGAGAAACTTGGGCCCTTTGTCGAAAAAGGCCGTATCATATTCGTCACCCTCGACCACCATGTAAGGGCCTTCGCCCAGACGGTGGCTTGCGCTCCAGTCCTTCAAAAAAGCCCCGATGAAAGCGCTCGGATCGAGCCCGCCATGGTACAACTGCCAGGCCACCAGTGCAGAAGTGGTGCTTTTGCCATGTGTGCCGGCTACCACGATACTTCGGTGGGACTTGAGGAAGAACCGGGATATTGCTTCCGACATGGACAGGTAGGGCAGGCGTCGCTCCATCACATGGAGGGCTTCCGGGTTGTCCCGCCGAATCACGTTCCCAACGATCACCAGGTCGGGATTGGCGCGCTCCAGGTTCTTGGGGTCATAACCCAGGTAAACGGGGATCTGCAGTGTCTCAAGATGGTGGCTCATGGGGGGGTACAGGTTCTGATCGGACCCCGTGACTCGGAAACCCTTCTCCATGAGCATGGTGGCTAGAGTTCCCATGGCAATCCCGCCAATTCCCATCAAGTAGACCGTCTGAATGCGATCAGGCTCCATGAATCCCTTTCATTATCAAATCGTGAAGCAATGGTCGAAATGATTTCATGCGATCGTTGCTGCGAGACGGATAGACCCTGTTTGTGAGCAGCACGATGAGGATATCCTTCTCCAAATCCAGCCAGAAAGAGGTTCCGGTGAATCCCAGGTGTCCGATGCTGCGGGGAGAGAAGAACTTCCCCGCACTGGACCCCTGGGAGCTCGGTGTATCAAACCCCAGAACCCAGGTCCCCTCCGGGGATGATCCGGTGCGATCCCAGAATTCCCGCATCACCGACGAGGACCAGGTGGAATCCAGATGCTGACGCTCTCCCCTGTAGAGCGAGTGAAGCAAACGGAGCCATTGAACAACACCGTAAACAGTGCCGAAGAGCCCGGCATGACCGGCAACCCCTCCCAGGCAATAGGCGTTTTCGTCATGGACCTCACCCAGGAGGAAACGTTTCCGCCATGAACAATACTCCGTTGCGGTGAATGTGCAATGCGCATCCGACAGCCGCTTGGAAGGGATGGAGGGGTCGGTATCTACGTCCATTCTGCAGTAGTGGAGCTCCTCGCTGAAAATCGAGCTGGAGAGGATAGTTGCTGCCAGCGAGTCCAGGGAATTTCCCAGGAGATCTTCCAAGAGCATTCCCAGCAGTATGAAACCAAGATCGCTGTAGTGTGAAGCGATCCCCGGTTTGCCTTCGAGGGGGGAATCGAGGATTCCAGAGAGCAAGGCCTCTCGCCGTTCGGGAGGCGGGATCCGAATCAGGTCGGTGTAAAAGGGTGAATAGGCGGGCAGCCCCGAGGAATGATTGAGCAGATGCCGGATCGAGAGTGGGCGCTTGGAAGCGGGAATCCGTGTTTTGGGGAGAAAGCAATCGAGCCTGTCGTCCAGGGCGAGACGACCCGTGCTCACAGCCCAGATGCAGAGGGATGCCGTAACCAGAGGCTTGGTAAGGGAGGCCAGATCGAAATGCGTCTGTTCATCGACGGGCGTTCCCCCCTGCCGGGTCGTTCCCCAGCAGCGTGCAAAAAGGACCTGATCGGGCCGCGTAACGGCGAGACTGGCCGCTGAAAAGATCTTCTCAACCAGAGCATTCTGGAAAAGCCTTTCGAGCTCTTCGGCCAGATCATCCAACTTGGGCGAATGGTGAGACAAGGGGGCGAAGATAGTGTTCATATGTGTTCAGGGAAAAGGGGATGCCCAGAGGCAGAATTTCATTTTCGGGGATGTGTCCGAAAGGAAGCCCTGCCACTACTGGAAAGCGAAAGGGTCTTAGGTAGTGTGAAACCATTGCCCGGAGCTCAGATTCATCACCACAGTTGCTGAACCGTCCCATGATCAATCCGGCCAATTTGTCCAGTACGCGCCCCAGCTTGAGCTGACTGATGCATCGATCCAGTCGGTAAAGCTGTTCGTTGCAGTCCTCCACGAAGAGGATGCAGCCTTCGAGCTCTGGAAAGAAAGGTGTGCCCATCAGATGCACCAAACAGGTCAAGTTGCCCCCGAGGATTCT
>CAZEOY010000026.1:380-13550 GCA_964513835.1 uncultured Syntrophobacteraceae bacterium | reverse complement strand
TATCTTATGAGTCGGATGGCCATCGAGGAGGCGGGAGTGCGGATGAAGAGAGGGTGTTTGATCACGGGAGTTGCGGGTTTTGTGGGCAGTCACCTGGCAGAGGCTTTGCTCGCACTGGACTTTCGGGTGATCGGGGTGGACAATTTTTCTTCGGGGTATCGCGAGAACATGAAATCCTTCCAGGACCACCGGGATTTCCATTTCCACGAGTGCTCGGTGGAGGAGCGCGGGCTCCTGGGACGGCTCCGGAGGGAGCATCCTGCGCTGGATGTCTGTTTCCATCTGGCGGCCATTGTGAGCGTTCCTTACTCGTTGGATCATGAAGAGGAGACCATGCGGGTGAACTGGCACGCGACCGAGGATCTGCTCGGGGAGGCCGAGGATTTGGGGTTCAGCCGGTTTGTCTTTGCGGGTTCTGCGGCGGAATATGGCGAGGACGAGAGACTGCCCCTCCTGGAATGCTATGTCACGGCCGAAACGAAGCACCTGAGCCCTTATGGCCGAGCCAAGCACCTGAGCTCACAGCGGGTGGCATTGAGTCCCATCGGGGTGTCGCTGCGCTGTTTCAACATTTACGGACCGCGCCAGGATCCGAGGAGCCCTTACAGCGGCGTCATTTCCCGGTTCATCGATTTTGCCCTGGCGCGTGAGCCCCTCACTATCTTTGGGGATGGTCAGCAGACAAGGGATTTCATCTATGTAGGGGATATCGTTTCGGCGTATCTGGCGGCGGCCGGCCTCGGTGAATTCAGAGTGCCGCTGCCTCCCGGCATTTACAACGCCGGAACGGGCGTCCGCGTTTCCATCCTTGAGCTTGCCGACACCATCCAGGACTTGACGGGTAATCCCTTCCCCCACCGCTTCATGCCCGACCGACCGGGGGATATTCGCCATTCACTGGCCTCCATCGCCGCCCTGCAAGAGCGTTCCCGATGGAGACCCGGTGTGAAGCTCCGTGAGGGTCTTCGACAAACCATCGACAGTGTGGGGCAACAGCCGGTGACCTGAGGACTGGAAGACTGTCGCAGCCCCCGTTTGCCACCCTGACGCGTTCACCTGCCATGCGGGTCGGACTATGGGCGAACCTGGAGATGAAAAGGGAGCGGAATCATGCCGCCGGATTCATGAGGAAGAGACATCCTGAAATCATGACGACCCATTGCTCCGTCGCCAGTGCATCATCGTTTCGTCTCCAGATTCCCGTGCTCCTGTTGCTGGCGGGCATCTTCTTTTCGAGCTTTCTTCCCAGGGTCATTCTGGCCCCTTTCCTCATTGCCATTGAAGCGGAGCTCCAGATCGGCCATGCTGAGGCAGGGCGGCTCTTTCTACTGATTTCGGCCGGGGTCTCCATCGGACTGCTGGTTTCGGGTGTGGTGAATTCGAAGCTCCTTCACAAATGGGTCATCCTGCTCGCGTGCGGTCTCATTGGCACCGCGTCGCTCGTCCTCTCCTGGAGTGAGTCCGCCGGCCTCCTGAAATCCTCGCTGTTCTGCATCGGCTTGGGCGCCGGCCTCTATTTCCCGTCCGGTATCGCCTGCATCACTTCACTGGTGCGCGCCGACGACTGGGGAAAGGGGCTCGCCATCCATGAACTGGCTCCGAATCTGGCATTCGTGGCAGCCCCGGTCATCGCGGATCTTCTGGGGGCGGCCGCGTCCTGGCGGTCCCTGTTCGCCTTCATGGGGCTACAAACCTATGGAGTTGCATTGCTCTATGCGTGGAAGGGCAGGGGGGGAGAGTTCCGAGGGGAATCCCCGGGTTTTCATGCGCTGAGGGAGATTTCCGTCCTGCCTGCATTCTGGATGATGGTGGTCTTATTCGGTCTGGCCGTTGGAGGGAGCATCGGAGTGTACACCATGACACCTCTGTACCTCGTCACGACCAAGGGTTTTGATCTGGAGGCGGCCAATGGTTTGACGGCTGCGGCGCGGATACCCGGTGTCTTCATGGCCATCATCTCCGGCTGGCTCGCCGATAGTCTGGGATCTCGTCGCGCGATCTTCCTCTTTTCCCTACTGACGGGCATCTTCACGGGCCTTCTCGCGTGGACGGGGCAATCCGGAATTGCGCTGCTGGTGGTGATGCAGTCCGTTCTTTCGGTGTGCTTTTTCCCCGCAGGTTTTGCCGTCCTCTCCCATATTGTCGAGCCGCGTCGACGCTCGATCGCCGTATCGCTCTGCGTCCCCGCCGCCGTCCTGGTGGGAGCCGGGGTTGTTCCAAGCTTCATGGGGTTTCTGGCTGAGCAAGGGCGGTTTCCCCTGGGCTTTTTGCTGCTGGGTCTGGCCATGGTTGCTGCATCGTTCTGCAGCCTGCTTTTGCGGTACAGCCCGGCAGGTGACGGTGCTGAACCGGTCGGGACCACCTCCCCTGAAAAGGGATAGCTGCCTGAGAGCCAATTACGGCGGCTGCCTTCAGTACTCAGTTATTGGAGATGTGGCACGTCTTCAGAACCGTCTGAAGGCAATCCTTGCCGAAATGCTGGGCCATTTCCTGAAGGAATCCGGTGGTCGGGCTGACCTTTAGCTTGGGGCTGAGGGCGATGACGGCTTCGGCCTTGCCGTCCACATTGAGGTGCAGAACGGTCTTGCACTCACCGGGGTGCGTCATGAGCAGATGCCGGAGGCGCGTGAGCACGTCCTGATCCGTGGTCCCGGCCGGCAGGTGGATGTGCACGGCGTCGACCGTCTGAACCTGAGCGTCGTGCAGGTTCAGAACCTTGGCGGCAATGATTTTGCTGCTTTTCTCGTCGTGCTGCACTCTACCGATGACTACCACCGGGGTGTCGTCCTCCAGCAGGTCTTTACACTGCTGGTAAGTATCGGAAAACGATACCACTTCGATGGTCCCCTCCTTGTCTTCGAGAGTCAGGAAAGCCATTCGGTCGCCTTTCTTGGTGGTCAGTTCCTTGATCACGCTGAGAACCCCGCAGAGGATGACCTCCGCGCCCTCCCGATGCTCCTTGGCTCCCGTTGTCTGCGTCGTGCACAGCTTGGCGATCTGTTCGGCGTAGAAGTCGAGGGGGTGTCCGGAAATGTAAAACCCCAGCGACTCCTTTTCGTACTGGAGCTTCATGCGGGAATCCCATTCGGGCACATCCGGGAGCTTGGGAGGGGCTGGGGTAACGTTCTTCTTGGCCCTGAGAAGGTCGAAGAGATTCATCTGACCCGAGGCGCGGTCGCGCTGGTAGGCCTGGGCCCGATCCAGGGCCTCGTCCAGGGCGGCGAACACCTGAGCCCGGCTGGGATGCAGTGAATCGAACGCGCCGCACCGGATGAGCTGTTCAATGACGCGCCGGTTCACCTTCTGGCTGTCCACCCGCTGACAGAAGTCGTGAACGGATTTGAAAGGACCCTCTGTGTCGCGGCTCTGCAGGATCACCTCCACGGCAGATTCCCCAACGTTTTTGACGCCCCCCAGGCCGAACCGGATCTTTCCCTCGACCACCGAGAAGTCCTTGAAGCTCGCATTCACGTCGGGCGGCAGGATCTCGATCTTCTTCTCGCCGCACTCGTTGATGAGCTTGACCACCTGGTCGGTGCTGTTGAGGAAGCTGTTCAGCAGGGCGGCCATGAACTCCACCGGGTAGTGAGCCTTGAGGTAGGCGGTCTGATAGGCGATGAGGGCGTACGCGGCGCTGTGCGACTTGTTGAAGCCGTATCCCGCGAATTTCTCCATGAGATCAAAGATGTGGTTTGCCTTGGCTTTGTCGATGCGGTTCTGCTCAGTGCCGGAAAGGAAGCGGTCCCGCTGGGCCATCATCTCCTCGGGCTTCTTCTTGCCCATGGCGCGCCGCAGAATGTCGGCCTCCCCGAGAGTGTAGTTGGCCAGGACGCTGGCCACGTTCATGACCTGCTCCTGGTAGAGAATGACGCCGTAGGTGGGCTCCAGGATGGGCCGCAGCTCTTCGAGATCGTAGGTCACCTCGATCTGCCCGTGCTTTCCCCGGATGTAGTTTTCCACCATGCCGCTCTCGAGAGGGCCCGGCCGGTAGAGCGCCACGAGGGCGACGATGTCGGCAAAATTCTCGGGCCGCAGCCGAAGCAGGATGTCGCGCATCCCGGAGCTTTCCAGCTGGAAAACTCCCGTTGTGTCGGCCCTGCTGAGGAGGGCGTAGGTATCCGGGTCATCCAGGGTGAGCTCGTCCATCACCAGGTCGATGCCGTGATTGTCGCGGATGAGCTGGACCGCGTTGTTGATGACCGTGAGGTTTCTCAGGCCCAGGAAGTCGAACTTGATGAGGCCCGCCTTCTCAACGTACTTCATGGAGTACTGGGTGACGACTTCCTCGTCCTGCCCGCGATAGAGGGGCATGTAGTCGACAATGGGCTTGTCGGCCATGACCACCCCCGCGGCATGAGTCGAGGCATGGCGCGTGAGTCCCTCGAGGGCGAAGGCGATTTCGAAAAGTTCCCGGATCTGAGGGTCTTCGCGCTGGATTTCAGAAAGGCGGGGCTCGATCTGAAAAGCCTTCTCCAGGGTTATGCCCAGGGTCGGAGGGATCATCTTGGCAATCCGGTCCACTTCATTATAGGGCATGGCCAGGGCGCGTCCCACATCCCTGATGACGGCCTTCGCCTGCATGGTCCCGAAGGTGGCGATCTGGGCCACCCGGTCCTTTCCATATTTTTCGGCGACATACTTGAGCACTTCCTCGCGGCCGTGGACGCAGAAGTCCACGTCGATATCCGGCATGCTGATGCGCTCCCGGTTCAGGAATCGCTCGAAGATGAGGCCGTGCTCGATGGGATCCAGGTCGGTGATCTTCATGACATAGGCGACGAGGCTGCCCGCTGCGGATCCGCGGCCGGGACCGACGGGGATTTTTCGATTCTTGGCGTAGTTGATGAAATCGGCCACGATGAGAAAGTAGGCGGCAAACCCCATTTCCTTGATGACGTTGAGCTCGTAGAGGAGCCGCTCCTCGTAGCGCTTTTCATCCTGATCGGAGAAATCGGGGCGCCTTTTGCGGATGAGGGCCAGCCGATCTCGAAAGCCTTCCCAGGCGGATTTCTCGAAGCGGTCGTCGACGCTTTCTCCGGGGTCCAGGGGAAAGGCCGGGAAATGGTACTGTCCGAGCTCGAGCTCGAGATTGCATTGTTCGGCGATGCGGAAGGTGTTTTCGAGGGTCTCCGGAACGTGGGCGAATTCACGGGCCATCTCATCCGGTGACTTGAAATAGAGATGGTCCGTCTGGAACTTCATGCGCTTTTCATCGAGGATGGTCTTGCCGGTTTGGATGCAAAGAAGGATCTCGTGAGCGCGGGCGTCGCTCCGCCGCAGGTAGTGGCAGTCGTTGGTGGCCACGAGCGGGATCCCCAGTTCTTCGCCAAGGGCGATCAGACCGTCGTTGACGATGGCCTGCTCCGGAAGGCCGTTGGCCTGGAGCTCGAGGTAGAATCCATCCGGCCCGAAAATCTCTGCGTATTCCCGTGCGGCCCGGCGGGCGTGCTCGAGCTGGTTCCTCAGCAGATGGGAAGCCACTTCCCCCTTGAGGCAAGCGGAGAGGGCGATCAGGCCTTCCGAGTGCTCTCGCAGGATTTCCTTGTCGATGCGGGGCTTGTAGTAGAAGCCCTCGATGTAGGCGGCGGAGACGAGCTTCATCAGGTTCTGGTAACCCCCACGGTCTCTGGCCAGAAGCAGCAGGTGGTAGCTTCGGTCCTCTTCGTTGGGGCTGCCGGCCTCGCCTCTCACCTGCCGGTCGAATCGGCTGCGTGGAGCGAGGTAAACCTCGCAGCCGATGATCGGCTTGATGCCGGCGCTCCTGGCCTTCTCGTAGAACTCGAGGGCCCCGAACATGTTGCCGTGATCGGTGATCGTGACCGCCGGCATCTCATAGCTTCGTGCCGTCTGGATGAGATCCTTCAACCGAATGGCGCCATCCAGAAGGCTGTACTGAGTGTGGACATGCAGGTGAACAAATGAGCTCATGGTGTATCCCTCAGAGGGTTGACCTGTTTCGGCAAAGTTGGTGCTGCATGGCCTCCAGGTTCCGGGCCAGCGGTATTGCATCTCGGGGAGGCGCCGGCTGCGCGAAGCTTGCCTGTGGTTGACCGATCCCGCATCGCCAGACTCCGCCTGGCCCGTGAAACCCGCCTTGAAATGGTTCGACAGAATCAGTTCAACAAGCCCGTTTCAACAGCATTGAGCTCCCTGGAGCCTGGACGTTGCCTGCAGCGTATTTTGGGTTTAAGCTACCGACCGGCCCGATCCAGTGCCATGGGTTGCCACCACTCCGTTGAAACCCTTTGATTTTTTGAAGTGCAACAGGGGTTGTGAGTCATTCCCATCAATCAGGGTGGTGGACCTCAGGAGGGTCGAATCGTAATCCTCACTGCAAGGGTGGCAACTTTACTAGCAGAGAATTCGAGGTGAAGCAACGATGGGTCGTTGGATGTGTGGACAGATGATTGTATGGAGCCAGTTCGCAATAATTCTGGGGGCACTGTTGGCTGCATCTTGTGCCAGTCCGGTTTACAGGACGAGTTGGACACCGCCGAAGCCGCCTGTTGAAACCTACCGGAAGCATGAACCGGTTCGTGCCGGCCTCGATCGTGAGCTCTACCGACTGATCATCCGGGATAACGGAAGGCTGCGCTGGGATGACTGTCTGGCCGGCGTCGCTCAAGTGCGCGCCAGAGAAATGGCGCGGAGCGGGCGGTTCGATCACAAGGACCCGAAAACCGGCAGGAACCCTGTCTGGAACCTCGTCTGGTCCTGCAGCGGCTACCGTTTTGCGGGAGAGAACCTGGTACGGGGCGATGCCACACCACAAGCCATGCACCAGGCCCTCATGAAAAGCCCATCACACCGCGCGAACCTGCTCAATCCGGAGTACGAGGTGGTGGGAATCGGCTGCTATGGCAACCTTTGCGTTCAGCTCTTTGCCGGATACTGACTCCCGTTCAAGGGAGGCAGCGGGCGGGTCATGAAAGGCATGGCCACGCCTGTTGAGGGGGAGGCGACCAAACTCCAACGATTGAATTGTTCTTGATTCGGAGGCCATTGTCTGGTATCAAAACAACTTCTTGACCTCACATATGGTGGGTGTAGCTCAACGGTTAGAGCACTGGGTTGTGGCCCCAGAGGCTGTGGGTTCGAGTCCCATCACTCACCCCATCATTTCAAGGACTTGGCTGTGCCGGTGAGTCCTCCCTGTCTTGGTCCTGAGAATTTCCAGCCCTGTTTCCAACCTTTCATTCTCTTTCGGTGGGCAGTAGAACGCATGGGTCTCGGGGGCGCATGGCGCTGCCTTGGATCATTGTTCTTATACTCGCATGCTTCGGTCAAGCCTGTTGCAGGATCAGGCGGGAGGGCGCCTCACCCGGTCATCTTGATATTGAGAGTGGGGGAAAAGGGAAGTTGGCTCACAAACTGCTTGTCAGAAGTCCTCATCAGAACAGCAACCGGCAGAGGGCTTTGTGATCGTCATCGCCACGAAGGGGGAGTGCAGCGCGAGCGACGACGTGGATTCAGCTTTCCCCATCGTGCGTCCTCATCACTGATAAGCCCCTTCTCTGCTGCATCCATTTCACCGGTTGCCGAAAGCCTTGAAATTGGCATTGTGGAAGATCAGCCCCTTCTATTGGACTTGGTGCTGGGAGGAAGAATATGCTGAGCTCGAAGTTGATGCCCAGGAAGTTCGGCACCAGATTGATCATCATGATCATCTTGGCGGGGTTGATCCCGATAGTGATCTCGGGGCTCCTGCTGAAGGTATTTGGAAACCGCCTCGCCGCCGAGGTGAGCACGGCCCTCTCACAGGGGGAAGAGAAGCTCATCGGGGGTGGCGAAGTGGTCCTTCAGGAGATGGCTGAGAAACACCTGCGCCAAAAGACCATCGACGTTGCCCTTCAACTGGATCTTTACCTTCAAGCCCATCCAGAAAAGACCTTGCTGAATCTTCAGGGCGATCCCATCTTCCGGGAGATCGCCATCCAGCCGGTGGGTGAAACCGGGTATACGGCCATCCAGGAGTCGAATACAGCGGTCAATCGCTTTCACAGGAATCCGGAGATCGAGAACCTGGATCTTCACACGCTGGCAAGTAAGCTGCCGGATTTCTGGGCCATTATGGAGGCCAGTCTCGGGGGCGCGCTTTCCGGCGGTCATTATCAGTGGCAGGAAGCAGACGGCACGCTGCGTGAGAAGTTCATGTACATTGTGCCGCTCAAGGGGAGAACCGCAGACGGAATTCCCCTGAGCGTCGCGGCAACCACGTACTTCGACGAATTCACGCAGCCCATCATCGCAGCCAAAGCCATATTCGGAGACACAACCCTGCATCTCAGGAACACGGTCGACAGGTTGATCAGGTCTTCCATTGAGCTCGGACTTGCCTTGATGGGAGCGAGCATTGTCGTCGTGTCGATCATGGCTTACTGGCTTGGGACCTATTTTTCAGGAGCCATCAGTCAGCTGAAGCAGGCGACTCGGTCAGTCAACCAGGGGAAGATGGACGTAAGACTGAAGCCTTCGATGTCTGGTGAAATTGGTGAATTAATAGATGATTTCAATAAAATGGTAGCCCACCTGGCGGAAACGACGGTCTCGAAAGAACGTCTGGAGGATAGTGAACACAAACTCCGTACCATCGTGGAGCATAGCACAAACCTTTTCTATTCCCACACTGCCGACCATGTGCTCACCTACATGAGTCCAAGGACGAGAGATTTTTTCGACTGCGAGCCGGACGAGGCCCTGGTCAGGTGGACGGAGCTCATCTCGGACAACCCGGTCAATCTGGAAGGGTTTGAGCACACCCAGAGGGCCATAGACACGGGAGAGCGCCAGCCCCCTTATGAGCTTCAGTTGAGGGGAAAAAAAGGACGTGAGATCTGGGTGGAGGTGAACGAGAGCCCTGTGGTGCAGGGAGAAAGAACCGTAGCCATTGTGGGGGCCTTGATCGACATCACCGAGCGCAAGCGGGCAGAGGAGGAGCTCAGGAGATCACATCAGACTCTTTTGACGATACTGGACGGGATCGATTCCACAGTCTACGTGGCCGATATGGACTCCTTCGAGATTCTGTTCATGAACAGGCACATGATCGACGACTTTGGCGCGGACCTGACCGGCAGGCCTTGTTATGAGGCTTTCCGAGGGGAAAGTGACCGATGCGCCCATTGTAGCCATGACCGGCTGCTGGACACGCAAGGCAATCCCACCGGTGTGAGTGTCTGGGAGACCAGGAACCCTGTCACCGGGAAATGGTATATCAACCACGATCGGGCCATACCTTGGGTGGACGGCCGTATCGTGAAGCTGCAGATCGCCATGGACATCACCAGGCTCAAGGAGCTTGAGCAGGAGCGGATCAGAGCTGAAGAACAGCTCCAGCAGGCGAACAAGATGGAGTCGGTGGGGCGATTGGCGGGAGGCGTGGCCCACGATTTCAACAACAAAATCCAGGCGATTTTTGGCTACACTTCTCTGGCGCTTTCCGAAACCGATCCGGAAAGCCCCGTCTATCCATGGCTGCAGGAAATTGAGAAGGCCGCACAGCAGTCGGCGGACCTCACTCGCCAACTCCTCGCTTTTGCCCGCAAGCAGACCATCCGGCTGCAGGTTCTGAATCTCAACAAGACCATCTCAGGAATGCTGAACATGCTTCGCCGGATTGTCGGCGAGAACATCGAACTGCAGTGGACGGGTGGAAGGGCTCTGTGGAATGTAATGATGGACCCTGCCCAAGTCGATCAGGTTATTGTCAACCTGGTTGTAAATGGCCGTGACGCCATTTCGGGTTTTGGACAAATCAGTCTGAAGACTGAAAATACCAGCCTGGATGCTCCCTTCTTGCCATCGCTTGCCGCGGCAGCACCCGGCGACTACGTCCTTTTGACCGTCAGCGACAATGGGGCCGGTATGAGCCGAGAGACGATCGGTAGCATTTTCGAGCCGTTTTTCACCACCAAGGAACTGGGCAAGGGCACGGGGCTCGGGCTTGCAACGGTTTACGGGATCGTGAAACAGAATGGGGGCTTCATAGACGTGGAGAGCGAACTGGGACAGGGAGCGACCTTCAATGTCTATTTGCCCAGGCATGAGGGCGGCGAAGTGGAGGCCACGCCGGAGCCCGTGAGCGACCATCCCCCGGAGGGGACGGAAACCGTCTTGATTGTCGAAGACGAGGGGAGCATTCTGAGCCTGGGCAAATCAATCCTCCAGCGGCTGGGCTACAGAGTCCTGACCTCCAGCAGGCCGTCCGAAGCGATACGGTTGGCCGAAGCGTGCGATGGACACATCCATCTGGTTATCACGGATGTGGTGATGCCCGAGATGAATGGTCGGGATCTGGCCGAACGGCTTATTCGCATCAAGCCGGGCATGAAGTGCCTCTTCATGTCCGGCTACGCTGCGGACGTGATTGCCCGCCGCGGGGTGCTGGACGAGGGGTTACACTTCATCCCCAAACCCTTCTCGGTGAGGGAGCTGTCTGAGACGGTTCGCCAGATACTGCAGGCTGAGAAGCTTGATGGTAACCTCGCGTGAGCGCGCCTCCTTCCTGAAAGCATGAGAACCCTACGAATCCTGCATTTCCCACAGGCAGCCTGATTTCCGGTTATCAGCAGCCGAATGCATGCCGATGCAAGAACCCGATACTCGGGAAGAACACGCCCCGATGCTGATTCCGGCCGTCAAACTTGAGGGCTTTTACAGCAACCGGGGTACGGACGGCGACGATTACACGATCGGCCATGAGCGCGACGTATTCGGAGAAGATTCGGGCCACTACCGGTGTTTCACGAACCTCACCTCCATGTGTTCTCACTTTTGCGGCAGGCGTAGATCTCAAAAGCGGCGCCAGCACCATCACCGTCGCTGCCTATGACACGCAGGAAAACATGAGCTCAAGAGAATTTCCGGTCTACGACGACACCCCTTGAGAGCGGCCTGCTTGGGATTTCTGAACACTGTGAAGGGCCCCAGCTCTTTTTGGGGCTTTCTGCTGACGGTGAGCATCGCGGGCTGAGAAGACCGCCGGGGAGCCTGAAGAAGGGCAGGACCCAAATGCTGAAGCATCCAATGCTGCCTCAAAGAATAGTCTTGATGCCTTCTCAGTCCGCCAGGGAAGCCAGCCAATTTCAACAATCGAAATGGCCAAGGGCAAAGAAATCGTCGTCATGCGCTCCGACGCGGCTCATCATGAATTGATGGCGCGGAAGTTCGAGGGCCGTCTGATTCCCGTCGACACGATCCCGGCAGGCTTATCGCTCGTAGCATCCGGAAAGCATGATGCCTTTCTCTGTTCGAAGCTGACAGGCACCATTGTCATCAAGGAGTAAGGCTTGAAAGGATTGACCGCAGGCTTGCCAGTTCCCGACTACAAGCGTGTCTTCTCGTTTGCGGTGAAAGAAGGAGATTCTGAGCTGCTGGAAAGGCTGAACCAGGGGCTCCTGGTCATAAAGACAAATGGAGAGTACGAGCGAATCTACGACAGATGGCTCACCTTCGGCGATCCGTGGCGGAGGTGGAAGAAGTTCCTCGTGCCCGCCCTCGCTGGTGTGGCAGCCGTTGGCATGCTCCTGACCTGCTGGCTGGTAATGCTCAAACTGCAGGTCCGAAAGCGATCCTGCGAGCCGGCCGAAAGAAACGAGATGCTCTTGCGGGCTGGAGAGAGCCTTGAGGCAAAGGTTGCCCAGCGAACAGCCGACCTTGAGCGGGCCGTTGCGTCGCTGCAATTTGAGATTGGAGAGCGCAGGGTGACCGAAGAAGCCCTGCGCGCGAGCGAGGAATTGAATCGCCGAACCATGCACGCGCTCCCCGCACACATTGCCGTGTTGGACTGGGAGGGCAGCATCCTGGCTGTCGATGAACTGTGGATGGAGTTTGCAGCTCAGAACAGTGCGGCCGAGTCCCCCGATGTGGCTGCTGTGGCCAATTATCTGGAGGTCTGCCGGCGGGCCGCCGTCTCGAACGACGAGCTCGCCATCCAAGTGCTGGCAGGCATCGAAGCCGTGCTGCAAGGCGCCTCTGAGCGGTTCACCATGGAGTACCCGTGTCACGCTCCGACTGAGAAGCGCTGGTTCTTCATGTCGATTGCGTCGCTCGGCTCCGGGGGAGTGGAGGGTGCAGTGGTCACTCACCTCAACATCACCGAGCGCAAACAGGCGGAGAAGGCCTTGATCGAGAGTGAATCCCGATTCAGACTCCTCTCCCGAACGGCCTCACGACTGCTGGAAGCAGAAGATCCCCTGAGAGTTGTCAGTGAGCTTGCCCACGGGGTCATGGAGCACGTGGACTGCCAGGCGTTCTTCAACTTCGTCGTGGACGAGCAGATGGGAAAACCCCATCTCAATGCCTTCGCGGGAATCCCTGACGACGAGGCGCAAAGGATTGAATGGCTGGATTACGGTGTGGCTGTATGTGGATGTGTGGCCCGGGACGGGGTCCGTATCATCGCGGAAGACATCCGCGCGGTTTATGATCCCCGAACGGAGCTCGTCAAATCTTACGGCATCCAGGCCTATGCCTCCCACCCACCGATGGCGGACGGCAGAGTGATCGGCACCCTCTCCTTTGGGACCAGAACGCGCAGCAGCTTCACTCCCCAGGATCTCGACCTCATGAAGACGGTGGCCGATCAGGTGGCGGTGGCCATGGAGCGCATGAGGCTCGTTGCGGAGCTCGAGAGGTCCCGGAATGAGCTGGAGGCGAGGGTGATGGTGAAAACCGCCGAGCTTGTGCAAGCGAACGCAGAGCTGCAGGAGACCGCAAGGGCCTTGGCAGGCTCCGAGGAAAGGCTTCGCCGGAATATCGAGCTCCTCCAGAAGGTCTTTGACGGGATCACCGATCCTCTCCTCATGCTGGATGACTGCGGCCGGGTGACCATGATCAACAGGGCTGCCATGAGCTACTACGGTGTGGGAGAAGGAGCGAACATAGAGGAGGACTCATGGACACCTCCATCCTGGTGATCGACGACGAAAGGGATTTTCTGGAAAGCCTCGCGAGGGGCCTCAAGATCTCTGGGTACAGCAATCTTCGCCTGGTACTCGATCCCATGAGGCGTCACGACTGGTTGAAAACGGAGAAGCTTACGAAATCGCCCTGATTGACATCACGCTGCCGGGTATGACCGGCATAGAGCTTCTGGAACGCATCAAGTTTTTCAACCCCGCCACGGAATGCATCATGGGGAGGGCAATCGACGAGGTCGAATCGGCCGAA
>CAZEOY010000026.1:0-370 GCA_964513835.1 uncultured Syntrophobacteraceae bacterium | reverse complement strand
CCCTGGAGAAAATGGAGCGCATTGAAAACGATGCCTCAGACGATTGAGGACTGGCTCCATTTCGTCCGCTGTTGTCAAGGTTTCCATATCCCCTGATCCTTGAAATCCCGGTCGCAGGAGAAGACAACACGTCCAGATCATAATCGTTGTGCGCCGTTGCCCGTCGGCGCTTTCTGGATTGGCAAGCTGAGTGGACTTCTTTATCAATGCTGCTCAGCTCGTCCCATGATTCAAAGAGACGTCCGGGTCATCAGTGCGGCATGCTGACAGCAAAGCGAAAGGGGCAAGGATGGCACCAGAATGAGGACCTCAGAAGTGGAGCGGGCTTTTGGCCTCCTTGAGGGTCACGCTCTTCACCGTGTGGGTGTAG
>CAZEOY010000025.1:1839-13589 GCA_964513835.1 uncultured Syntrophobacteraceae bacterium | reverse complement strand
TCTCAACTCTCCTATCTTCCGAGATGCAAGCCACTTAATGAAAGCCTGCACATCGGAGAGATCGATCATCACTCTGGTTCGGATGTCTTCCGGCAGCATGTTTCCGATCTTCCGACCCTGGACATCACGTTCAGCTCGCGGCTACATTGCTCAGTTTCTATATCGATCTACTCGTACCGCTTGGGTTACACGCCTTGGAGCAGTTGACGGTTGGTGGGCACCGTTTCCAGGAGTCCAAGCAATTCAAGCATCGCAGCTTGGGGTCCGCCGTCCGCCAATCTGCGACGTAGTGCAGCCAGCCATTTTGTCTCATCGGTCGTGAAGAGCAGCTCTTCTTTGCGTGTGCCGCTGGTCAATATATTGATGGCTGGGAAAATTCTCGACTCAGCCAGCGAACGGTCCAGCACGATCTCACTATTGCCGGTGCCTTTGAATTCCTGGAAAATCAGGTCGTCCATGCGTGAACCAGTGCCGACGAGTGCGGTGGCGATCACTGTCACTGAGCCTCCGTCTTCAATATTGCGTGCCAACCCGAAGAATCGACGGGGAATTTCCAGGGCCTTCGCATCCAGTCCACCGGTCATGGTACGACCAGAGCCTGCGCCATTCATGTTGAACGCTCGACCGAGTCGCGTAATGCTGTCGAGGAGCACGACAATATCACGTCCGCACTCCAGTTCACAGCGGATATGAGCCAAAGTCAGTTCGACCAGGTTTACGTGCGATCGAATAGGTTGATCGCTGGAGCTCGCCAGCACCTCTGCCGGCACATTCCGACGAAAGTGGGTCACTTCCTCCGGCCGTTCATCGATTAGCAGGACGATAATCCGTGTATCGGGATCGGTCGCGTGAATCGCACAGGCTATCTCTTCCAAAAGGCGGGTCTTGCCGGTTTTGGGTGGTGCTACGATGAGTCCGCGGGTACCCTTGCCCATGGGGGCTATCAGTTCAACTGCGCGCATGGAAAGGTTGCCGCCATCACCCAGTCTGATCCTCTCCCGCGGATCTATGGGCACCAACCTGTCAAATGAGGTGCGGGCCTGAAACTGATCAAGAGTAAGGCCGCATACGGACTCGACCGTTGCAAGCTGATATCCCTTCTTACCTCGCTGTGCTACGCCTGTCACATCTGCACCATCCACCAGCCTGAACTCCCGGATCACTTTCGACGACACCCAAGTGTCCTCCGAGCCAGGCTGAAAAGACCGTCCAATGTCGCGCAAAAAACCTCCACCCCTTTGGAGCAATTGCAGTACTCCGCACGCTCTTTGGGATAAGCTGTCATGCATTTTGGCTAGATTCCTTTCAACTAGGGGGAACCCCAACAATGGCACTCCTAGGGATCATTTGTAAGTAAACGTCCAAATAACGACCGCTTTTCGGACATCTCTGTCCGTGCACATTCCTTCCTTCACCAAATTGAATGGTAGCATCCGACACAAGACTGGCATCTTCGCAATGCTTGGCCCCGGTGCTATCGAATCCAATCCGACGGACACAGATGCGCCGTCGAGATGGAGTGTGGTGGAGGTCGGCTGCTTCCGCAAACGCGGACAAGCAGGCCAGTAAATCGTTTCTAGTCCCCCTTTAGCACTCGCGGTGCATCCGGGGAACGGCGATGGAAGAAAATCAAATCAACTCTGTACCATTCATCGCCAAACTCGCAAACTCGCAAGCGGCGCTGGCGGCCAACGGACGCGAAATCAACACCCGGTTCCAGAAGAAAATCCTCGAGCCGGTGAATGAGAGCAAGGCTTTCGCGAACGAGGTCACGCGCATCGGGCCACCCAAACGACGCTGCCCGGATTCCATATCAGGTCCGATGAGATGGAAAGCCATGCACCAGAAACGGATAGACCTGACCCTATCCTTCCCGACCCCAAGGCGTTCAATGGCATCGGGAGCATCGAAGATGTTGGGATCATCCAAAACAGCATCGAGGCCTTTCTTCAGCCACCCGTATCGTGGACAGAATGTCTCGTGCCGGGCAAAGAACCCCTCAGATAATGGCTTCTCAAAGGTGCTAAACGTCGAGGATGATGCGCGGGTATCATGTCTTGTGAATCCGTTTCTCGTCATTGTCATCCGGTGAACGCTGGAGACACGCACCCCCTGACTATCGCGGCACTCAAGAAGCGAGACCTCGTTTATGGTATCACTTGCGCCTGCGTGGCTTCAGTCAAAAAGGGGAACGCTCATACCTCCACGACCTTGAGCCCCTCTCGTCCGGCGGCTTCAAGTTGTCTGTGATCCGACGACACAAAAAGGTCCGGCGCCACAATGAGGGCGCACCCAAGGTGCAAGGCATCCATGGCACGCAATGCATTGTTCTCGAGGCATCGCATGGTCTGAGTGACCACGTCTGGCGTGACGTAGCAGATCTCGACATCCTCAATTTCGCTCAAAATGAGATCCCGAGTCTTCTGGTCGTCATCGGCTGACAACTTATTCTCACGAACAAGCCTGTTGAGCGTCGAAATCATCTCTGGAAGGCAAATCACGCAAAGCACCAGGCTATCGGCTTGCGTGCAGATCTCGACAACCTTGTCCGTGCCGGGTTCTTCGATGTACCTTTTGACGAATGCAGAGGTATCAAAGAAGACTCTCATGCATCAGATTCCGCCCGATCTTTCAGGATCTCCCGACTGAGAGACAGGCCCGGCACCGTCAGTCGCGGCACTTCTCGCTTCCAAGAGGCCTCCCGTTTCGTCAGCGGCAGGATCTCGGCAATCGGCTTGCCGTTGCGGTAAACGCGCACCACCTCACCCTTTTCCACCGCGTCAAAATAATGCTTGATGCGTTTCCGCAGTTCAACCACATTCGTTTCCTGCATCTCGTTCACCTCACAGATGGGGTATGAGAGTCGTTGAGTTAATGTACACCCATATGTACGGGTTAGCAACTGAAGTTGGGCACGGAGTCGAGCGATCGAAAGAATGAAACCAAACCAATGAGTCATCGCCTCCGGACGTGGCCGCTTTGGCTGGTGAGCTCTATTCATCCTCCATCCCCCAATGTAAGAAACCGGTAATACGTCGCCCTTGATACCCGCAGGGTCTTGAAGATTTCTTGTATCTCCTATCACGATTCTCACTCATCTTCTTGGCCGCTTTGACCCTGGGATCATCGGGAGAGAGTCGTTTCCTCCCTCCCCTTCTTCCTCTAGCCCTTGCCGCTTCAAAGCCTGCCCGAACCCGCTCCTGAATAAGGCGCCGTTCAAACTGGGCAAGGGAAGAAGAAACGTTGACGATGAGTTCTCCGGAGGCAGAGCTTGTGTCGATCACCCCATCACACAATGACCGCAGCTATACTCCCCTTTCTCGCAACCCCTTAATCAAATTAACAAGATGAGACAGCGCGTCTTCCGAGGCGATCAATGCGCCAAACAAGGAGATTGTCGCCCTCTTTGATTTCCTGAAGGCAGGAGTTGAGTCCGACGCGTTCTTTCCGGGCTCCAGTCATTCTGTCAGCAAAAATGAGCGACTCAGGGACTCCTGCGGCTTTCAGCGGGTCGAACAGAAGATCCAGTTCCTGTTCCTTGGTCGAAACACAAGCATAACCGATGAGTTTGGCCATGTCTTACATGCAGCCCCAAGAGGCGGAAAAATGAGAAGATGTAAAAAAGACAAAATTCGAGACGCAATCAATCACGGAACACGTGGCGAGCGCATATGGAATGGGAGAATCTCAAAAAACACATGTTTTTCGGTCTTAGCAGAATGTGCAAGGGCGCCTCAGTTTGTGGTGAAAACTCCATGGTCAGGGCATGCTCCCACAAGTTGGGGTGCTCGGGTTGTACTCGACATACGAATGAACTGCTGTCCCAAGGAACCATCAGCTCAGCAAGCCATGCCCCCAGCCGTATTCTTCGAGCGCGTCAGTTACGTCCTGAACACGCAGGCAGTCTAATGATGGCCATCCTGGACCGGGTCTTCCCGATCTGTCTCATGGGGTGTCCGAGGGTTTGCCACCCTTCCTGATCATGGAAATGCAAATCCTGAGGTTCTCGCGAGCCAGTTCATCCGATGGGTTCATTCCTACTGCTCGTTCCAAATTGCTCCTGGCTTCAGTCAGGTTGCCCGCTTCGAGAAGGCTCCATCCCAAATCATTCACAAGCTGCTGGTTATCGGGTTCCAACTCCACCGCCCGTCTCGAAGCTTGAACTGCAACCTCGTGCTGCCCCTGATGACCGGCACAGCAGCCAAGGCCCTGATGAAACACGGCCACATCAGGGAAGCGGGCGAGAGCCTTTGTGTACAATTCGAACCCGTCAGCATAATCGTGGGTTTGAATGAGGAAAGTTCCGGCCTTATCTATGATCTCATGGAGATCTTCAGTATCAGGAGGGAGGGCGAGCAGATCCAGGAAGAGCTTCCTTCCCTTTGCCTTCCTCTTACGTTGATATTCAACGGTTCCCAGTGTGAAGATTGCGGGGGCATAAGTCGGCATCAACTTATACGCCCGCTCTACGCTGGCAATTGATCCTTCGAGGTCACCCAGGGCGCATTTGAACACACTGTCCGCATATTCCGCTTCTGCCTGAAAGCGGGCCCAATCCTCACGAGTTGTCTGATTCCTTTCTCTCTTTCTGCCCATACAAGAATCCTGCATTCCAAGAATCGAGCGACACAAGGGATCCGGCAAGACTTCCTGCTACTGGCGCTCCAGAATAGCCAGCCGAAGTCTGGCAAGTGGGACGGACTCCCTCATCCATGAACGCTGAATCTTACGATTTTGAATAGGCCGCCTCCCACGGTTTTCCGCTTTTGAGATCGGCGAGAAGGAATCGTGCACCCTGATTGTCGCTCGGATTGAGCCATAGCATACGTTGGAAGATTTGTTCGGCTTCCCTGAGTCGCTCCAGGCGCCACAAGCAGAGCCCATAGCCATGCAGGCAGCGCAGATAAGGCCGATTATCTATCCAGCCCCAGGGAAGAAGGCCGTCAAAGTCCTTGCCCAATGAAAGCTCACCGATGCGTAAGCCCATCTCATAATGGCGGATTGAATCTTTCGGCAGAACGTCGAAACTCATGTTGCCAAGGTGAGCATGGGCGTCCAGGCAGCGGAGCTCACTTGAGAGAACCTCTGTGAGTATTCTGCGGGCTTCTCCAAGATCCCCGGCTTCCTTGAGCTCAATGGATTGCATGATCGGATCGTCGAAGGTGCCAGAGGAGGTGCGACCAGGGAGAACCTGCTCCATTTCAAAGGTGGGCCGGGGGCCGCAGGCGATGATCGGCACTGCCCACTCGGATAGAAAGTCATTGGGTTCGCCCCAGTATTCGGCAGCAGGATTCCACATGCCGCGTTCATAGAGCCGCAATGGGGTAAGTCCGAGAAGAGGTACGTCTATGTGGTGTGATTCGATTTCGCCGGAGAGATAAGGATGTCCCGCATAACGCCAGAACTTTTGCGGCCGCACAGTGACCATCTCTCCCGGAAGCAAACTCCCGACACGGGCAGTTCGCAGGGTAATGTGTCTCTCGGTTCCGGGAATTCGACAACGAGCCGTAGGTTCTTTTATCCACAGGACGATCAGCTTCACAGGTCCGCTCAAATCGACATCTTCGTCCGCCACTTTATGATGCTTTTCGCGGCTTGCCACCGGTGATGCAGTTTTCGGCAAGGGCTCCAGCCCAAGCCATTTCCGATACGCGGCAACATGCCGGGCGGCCTCGGTGTCTTCCGAAAAGACGACGTCCGAAAGCGCCATCACATGCTTTGTGCCGGTTTCCTCTCGGCATGAAGCTGTGAGACCGCGGCGCACATTGCCGTCATAATCGATCTTCGTTATCGCTACTGGCTCGCCGACCACAAAAGCGTCAGCAGGCAGGCTGACACTGTCTTCAAATGCCTGCAGGAAAGCCCACAGCTGCTCATCTTCCCCATAGTCCACAAGGATTTCTTCCATGAGTGCAGCGATGTCTTCTGCGGAGTCCGTCCGATCGTTTCGACTTGGCGCCATGTTGGTCTCCTTTCAGAATGTCCGCCAGAATGACTACATCCTACCATCACTCGATGAGAAAATGGAGGTCTGGATCTTGCTCGAGAGGCGTAAAAATTTGCCTCCAGAATGGTCAAAAACATGATAAACCCTGCCCAGATCAGCTACATAACAACTTAGTAAATTCAATGGCTTACTTGATATCTGAGGAGGTCCGTAAGCCCAGGGCAAGTGACTCAAAATCCAGTGGGCCTTGCGCCCATGCGAGTTCGATTCTCGCCTCCGGTACCAGACTGCACTGAGGGTTCATGGGCATCCATGGACCCTTTTGAGTTTTGGAGGTTGTCTCAGGTGGGAGCCCCAGAGACACCACAGCCGGGCTGGAGTGCCCCCATCTCAGACTGTTCTTCGGAGTCGTTGATAGCTTCGACCCTGGATGGCTGCTCTTCGCGTGCTCCTCGAAGGGTTCTGCTGCCCGGAGCTTGGAGTGAATGACGAGATGGTAGAAGTCTCTCGCTCAGGGATGGTCAACATTCTGCGCGATGCATTCAGCAGAGAATACGATTTGCCAGAATCAAGCAACTATGCGGTTTTATAGTGGTGTCCCTTCTGATCGGCTCTCAGGGGGTGCAGCTGCCCCATGCGGGGTTTGCCAGGACCTGCTGCAGGTCTTCTCCCATGGTCCAGTGGAGGCGAGTCCAGGCCGTGAGGTAGTCGCGGCGGGCGCGGGCGAGGTTGACACGGGCCTGGAGGTAGTTGAGCTGGGCATCGTCCACCTCGAGCTTGGTTTTGACCCCGTACTGGTAGCCGGATTCGGCCATCTTGAGCAAACGCTCCGCCTGGGCGACGCTGGCCTCGAGCCCTTTGACGATTTGGATCGACTCGTTCACCTGGTTGATGGAATCACGGGCGTCGAGGGCGATCTGGTCCAGCAGCCGCTTCATCTCAAGCTCGGTGGTGACCAGCCGGCTTTGTGCCTGCATGACGCGACCCTGGGTTGCCAGGCCGTCGAAGAATGGAAAAGAGAGGTACACTCCCGCGTCCCAGTACCCTCCGGGGTAATCCCGGTCGATCTCCTTGATGGCGGTGCGCCCTACGTTCCCCTTGAAATCCAGACGTGGCTTGTTGCCACCCCTGGCTACCTTGATAAGCTCTTGGAAGACCCCCACGCGGCTCTCGTAGAAGGCGACGTCGGGCCGGCTGGCTTGGGCCCGATCGAGCGCTTCGTCCAGTGAGAGAGGGGGCATGAGCCGGCAGGAGAGGCTTCCGGTGATGTCGAAATCCCCCTGCACACCCATGTAGTAGCGCAGCCGGTCACGCGCCAGTCGGATGGTATTCTCGGCCCGGGTGACGGCCGGCTCGGCGTTGGTGGCCTCGACCCTGGCCGCCAGGACGTCGTAGTCCGTGGCAACTTCCATCTGATGCTTGCGCTGCGCCTCATCCAGGACGCGCTGCTTCTGGAGAAGGTTGTCGCGAGCCGCGCTTTCGAGTTCGAAGGCCAACAGCAGGTCGTAGAAGCCGGTTGCAACCTCGCGCATGGCAAGCTGGCGGGCCTCCTGAAGCTGGTGCTCGGTGGACGCCTTGTCGTGCTGTGCGGCTCGAATGGCCGCTCCGATCTGCCCCCACGTGAAGAGTGCCTGGCTGAGGTTCAGGTTCGCGGAGAAGAGATTGTGCTGGCCCTCGATGCCGGGGAGAACGAAGCTCTCGTCGTAAACCCGTGCGGCGTTGGCGTCGGCCCGCAGCTGGGGCAGCGCCGCAGCGCGCTCCTCCACGTAACGCCCCTGGGAAAAATGCCTCGCCTCGTCGGCGATGAGCACGTCGCGACTGTAGCCAAGAGTGAGGCTCAGGCACTCCGGGAGATCGATGATGCGGCCGGCATTGGTACGGTTTCGAGTTTCGGGTTTCGAGCTCCGGGTCTCGGGCTCCAAGGCCCCTGCGCGTTCCGCGGGTGGGGATATTTGGAGTGAGTCTTCGGCTGTCAGTGCATCCGCGCTCCGGGGAGTGGCAAGGCATGCAGCGGGTTTGGTCAGCAGGAGCAGAGCGAAGGAGCAGAAGAGCGCAAGCAAGGTTCGGTGCATCATGTGATCTTTCGTTTTGTGCAAAGGCCCTGGTAAACGTGGGCGTAAATGTGTGACCGATATGGACGACCCACGTCCAGGGAGGGGCCAAGGGGGAATGATGACCTGCGCACGAAATTACCGGTGCAGAATGCTGAGACAACTCGAAGCCCGGCAGCCAAACCTAGAAAGCAGAAACCGGAAAGCTCTGTCGATCGAGGGGGATCAGGGGCGATCTGCGGCGACGGGCTGCAAGGGGCCGTCTGGGCTGGCGCGCCGATGTCCTTTCAGTTTCAGTATCAAGTCTTCCAGAAGCGTGTATACCACCGGAACCACGACCAGGGTGAGCAGGGTCGAGGTAATGAGCCCGCCGATCACGGCGCGTGCCATGGGGGCGCGCATTTCGGCTCCCGGCCCGAGGGCCAGGGCCAGGGGCAGCATCCCGAATATCATGGCCATCGTGGTCATGATGATGGGCCGGAGGCGCGTGTGTCCCGCTTCAACCAAGGCGTCCTTGCGTCCGAGTCCCGCCCTCTGGAGCACCTTGGCGTAGTCCACGAGCAGGATAGCGTTCTTGGTGACAAGCCCCATGAGCATGATGAGCCCGATCATGGACATGATGTTCAGGGTGTCCCCGGTCAGGAAGAGGAGGGCGACGACGCCCACGAGCGACAGCGGGAGCGAAATCATGATAGAGAGTGGGGCGACAAAGCTCTCGAACTGGGCTGCCAGGATCAGGTAAATGAGGATGACTGCGAGGGCGAGAGCCTCGAAGATGTACTGAAAGGTCTCCGCCATGTCCTCAGCTTCGCCGCTCCAGGAAATCCTGTAGCCGGGCGGGAGCTGCACTGCCTTCACCTGCTCCTTGATGGCGTTGATGGCGTCCCCCAGGGGCACGCCGACGTTGTTGGCAGAGAGGGTGACCTGCCTGCGCAGGTCCAACCGCTCGATCCGGGCCGGTGAAACATCCAGGCGAAACTGGACCACGTCCCCCAGGGGAACCAGAATCCTGGTCCCGTCCTGCCTCGGCGACAGAATGGTCAGCCGGGCCAATTGGGCCGGGTTGCGACGGTACGCGTCCGGAAGCCTCACACGCACGTCGTAGGCGTCGCCGTCCTTGTCCTCGTATGTGGTGGCGGCCTTCCCCCCGACCAGCGGAGCCAGGGTCTCCACGAGCTGCCCTGTCGAAACCCCGACGTTCACGGCCCGGGCACGGTCCACGACGAGCCGTACCTCACTCTTGTCCTGATCCAGGCTGGATGTTACGTCGACAATGCCGGGCACCTCGGCCATGACGCGCTTGAGCTGCTCAGAAACGCGCTTGAGCTCAGCCAGGTCGTCGCCCTTGAGGTTCATGTTGATGGGGGCGCCGCCGTGCATGCGACCTGCCATGGTGATGCTCGGGATGATGCCGGGGATCCTGTAGATGCCGTCCCGCGCCATGGCCTCCAGCTGAGCCTGGGTGTTGCTCCGTTCATGCTTCTCTTTGAGCTTGACGTAAATGACACCCTCCCGGACCGTCCCCATTTCGCCGGCTCCCACCGTGGCGTAGGTGAGTTCGACGCCGGGAAGGTCATGCAGCACCCTTAGGATGGCATCGGTGCGTCCGCGGCTTTCCTCGATCCCTGCGTCGGGGGAAGCGGAGAAGCCAACCTGGAATTCGCCCCGGTCGTAGTCCGGGAAAAAGGAGCTCCCGAGAATCGGGGAGAGGAAAAGCGCCCCGACGAAAGCGGCCGTGCCCAGCAAGAGGACCGTCTTCCGGTGATCCAGGGCCCAGGAGATGACGAGCCGATAGGATTCGGACACACGGTCGAAAAGGCGGTTGAAGCGGTCGAGGATCCGGTAGATCCAGTTTCTCGCCTGGGTTGCGCTGCGCTCCACGTCCGGGTCCACCCAGCGGGAAGACAGCATGGGATCCAGGGTGAAGGAAACGAAGAGCGAGACCATGACGGCGAAGGTGACCGTGATCCCGAACTGGTAGAAGAAACGGCCCACGATCCCTTTCATGAAAGCAACCGGCACGAAGACCGCCACGATGGAAAAGGTTGTAGCCATGACCGCAAGGCCGATCTCGGCCGTGCCCTCGAGCGAAGCGCGCACGTGGTCTTTCCCGCGCTGCAGATGGCGGACGATGTTCTCCCGCACCACGATGGCGTCGTCAATGAGGAGCCCGATGGCGAGTGAGAGCCCCATGAGGGTCATGGTGTTCAGCGTGAAGCCCAGTGCCATCATGATGATAAAGGAGCTGATGACGCTGATGGGAAGCGTCAGGCCGGTGATGACCGTGGATCGCCAGGAGTTCAGGAAGCAGAAGACGATGAGCACCGTGAGGAGGCCGCCGAGGAGGAGGGTCACCTGGACGTCTTCTACGGACTCGCGGATGAACTTGGAGGTGTCCCGCACGATGTCGATGCGAACCTCCGGCGGCAGCTCGGATCGCAGGGACTCCACGGTCTTTCGGACTCCGTCCGCCACGGCCACCGTGTTGGACCCGGACTGCTTGAGAACGTCCAGAGCCACGGCCGGGACCCCGTTCACGAGGGCGATGGACCGCTGTTCCTCTCTCCCGTCCTGGATCCTCGCAAACTCCTTGAGGCGTATGGGCAGTCCATTGCGCCAGGCCACCACCATCCCGGGATAGCCCGTAACCTCCTCGGGCTTCCCCGAGACGCGAACCGGGAGCTCGTAGCCCTCACGGTTGAGCCGGCCGAGGGGCGTGTTCACATTTTCCTGGAAAAGGCCCGAGACCACTTCGTTCACGCCGAGCCCGAGGGCCTCGAGGCGGCCGGGATCCAGCCAGACGTTGACCTCCCGTTTGCTGTCCCCCACGAGATCCACCCGGCCCACGCCCGGGACGTTTTCCACACGGCGCTTGACCCGCTTGTCCACGAGGGTCGTGAGCTCACGAGTGTCCAGGGTGTCGGACTGCACCGAGATGGAGATGACGGGGGCCGCCGAGAAATCCAGCTTCTGGATCACCGGCTCTTCGATCTCTTTGGGGAGATCGCCGCGGATGGCGTTCACCTTGGCCCGGGCCTCCTGGGTCGCGTCGTTGATGCGCGTCTCAAGGGTGAACTGCACAACGATGCTCGAAAGCCCCTCCTGCGATTTGGACGAGATGTGCTTCACTCCCTGGATGGGATTGACAGCCTCTTCGATCTTTCGGGTTACCTCCCGCTCGACCGACTCGGGGGGAGCTCCCTTATAGAGGGTGGAGATGGTGAGAACGGGCATCTCCACGTCGGGGTACATGTCGATGTTGAGGTGCCGGTAGGAGAAGATGCCCAGGATCACCAGGGTGAGCATCATCACGGAAGCGAAAACCGGACGCCTGATGGAAATCTCCGAAAGGAACATTCAGCTCTCTCCTCCATCTGTCGGGGCCTTCCCGAGCGATGCGCCGCCGACCATTCCGGACCCACCGTTGTCGCCCCCGGTGACGAGCACCCGATCTCCCTCGCGAACGTTGAAGCCGCCGCGGACGATCACCCGCTCGGTTTCTGTGAGGCCTTCGACTACCTCCACGGCATCGTCGAGCCCGATGCCCGTGCGGACGCGCCGAGCGTGGACCATTCCTTCAGAGCCCACGACCAGGACCGTAGCCGTGCCGTGATCCAGATTCCAGTTGGAGAGCGCCGCCTTGTCGATGACGAGCACATCGGGCTTCTCCTCGACCAGCACCCGGCCCCGGGCGTAGAGACCGCCTCGCAGTACGCCCTCCGCGTTGGGAACCTCGGCCAGAATCCGGCCGG
>CAZEOY010000025.1:0-1829 GCA_964513835.1 uncultured Syntrophobacteraceae bacterium | reverse complement strand
ATTGACTGTGGGATTGATGCGCTTCACACAGCCGGTGAAGGTGCGGTCAGGAATTCCGTCCACGAGGAACGTGAGAGTCTGGCCTTCGGCCACGAGGGGAAGGTCTATGGCCGGGACGTTGGCCGTCAAGTCCAGGATGCGGTTGTCCACCAGCGTGAAGAGCAGGGTGCCCTTGTCCAGGAAGTCCCCGACATCGACCTTGCGTTCGGAGACGATCCCTTCGATGGGGGCCACGATGGATGTCTTGGTGAGATGGCGCCGGGACTCGGCCAACTGCGCTTCAGCCTGGCTCACTTGGGCGTTCGCGAGGGAAACACGCGCTTCGGAGGACTCGAGAGCCGTCCTTCGCTCATCCAACTCCTGGCCGGTGATGAGCCCCCCCGCTTTGAGCTTCTGGGACCGGTCCCATTCGCGCCGGGCACGATTGAGGTCTACCTGGGCCTGGAGCAGCTGGGCTTTGGCCATCTTGAGTCCGGAGAGGTTTCGGTTCACCTCGAGCTGGAAGTCCGTCGGGTCCATCTCGAGGAGCAACTGTCCGGGCTTGACCGGGTCCCATTCTTTCACGTGCATGCGGGAAACCTTCCCCACAAGCTCGCTCTTGACCGTCGTTGCGGTCTTGGGCGAAAGGCTTCCGTACACTTCAATGGTCCGTTTCACAGCCGCTCGAACAGGCATGGCGACGTCCACGGCAACGATCTGGGGCTGCGTAGTAGCCTGGACCGTCTTCTCCTGGCGATGTCTCGTCACCAGGGTGATGCCCACGGCTACGAAGATGAGCGCCGTCCCCAGCATTAGAGTTCTTTTCATGATTGCTCCTCCTCGAGGCCAGCATGAACGAGGTTGGGTGAGATCGGTTTCGGGATCAGTCTTTTGGTCGACGGTTGCTGCAGCACGATCGAAGATCAAGCGGGTTTCGGATACCCGTAGGGGCGGGAGCCCCAAGATCGGGAACGGCGGTGGCTCCAGCCCGAGTGCCGTCAAAGATCCTGCCCAGAATGCGTCGGATGTCCTTGGCCGTGAAAGAGACGCGATCCGGCTCGAGGACCAGAAACTCCTCCATATAGCGCAGGATGCCCATGAGGAGGACCATCACATCGTCCACGGCTTCAGCGGCCAATTCGCCCTCCCGGACCCCCTGCTCCAGCATGTCCAGCAGAACTCCATCCAGGTGGAGAGACTGTGCCGTGAAGTCGTAGACGGGGGCGGCGCCCCGGGGGCCGTAGATCATGGAGTTCACGAGACGAAGCAAATCCACATGCTCCCGGAAAAGCAGGTAGAGGTCGCTGAAGAGCCCCGTCAGACGCTCCCGCATGTCGCCTACCCGGCTGGCCGAGTGATCCAGCAGCCAGGAAAAGGTGGTCATGGCCAGATCAATGAGCTGAATGTAGAGGTCTTCTTTGTTTTTGAAATAGTAGTAGAGGGTAGGTTTGGTGACACCCGCAGCATCGACGATCTCTCGAACAGGGGTCGCAGCATAGCCTTTGCCTGCAAAGAGCCCCGCAGCGGCAAGAAAGATCCGCTCGCGGTTTTTCTGTTCCGGATCGGCAAAGCAGGCGAGAGGGCTGTCGGCGCCCCAGCGCTCCGCCAGCGTCCCTCCGAGCAATCCTTCAGCCTGAATCATGGACATGGATCTCTTCTCTTCCTTTTCTCAGTGGGGGCCAGACACTGTATACCGAGCGGTAGGTATAGTGACCGGGCCAGGACTTGTCAACAGGCAACATGGCAAATCCTTTTGAGGCTTTGCTCGAAGAACTGCAAGCCGCATCCGGATTTGAAGAGAAGATCGCAGGAAGGGTATTGCAGTGGGGCGACAGCGGTCATCCAGATTG
>CAZEOY010000024.1:1592-13599 GCA_964513835.1 uncultured Syntrophobacteraceae bacterium | reverse complement strand
CTGAAGTAGCTTATCCCAAAGGTGGAAAATTCCATTTCACGGTGAACCAGGACACCCTTTCAAACATCCAGTGGACATGTGGGCGGCAAACGAGCGACCATCGCGACAAAACGAGGAAACCCAACGTCCTTATCACCACTCCGGAATCCTTTGATTCCATGCTTGTCCGAGATGGTGATCGATGCAAGGGTGCGCTAAGGGGCCATTTGCTCGCCGGTGTACAGGCCGTGTTCATTGACGAAGCTCATCTTTTCGACGCTTCGGTAAGAGGCGATCAGTTGGTGTGGCTGCTTGCCCGGCTTCAGAGGCTAAGGGATCATGCCTTCAGCAGAAACTGGACGAATGACAAAGAGATTCAGATTTGCGCTGCAAGTGCAACTGTTGCCTCACCTGAGACCCTTGCAGCAAAGCTGCTTGGATCTTCTGCGGAGATCGTTCAGGTTCCTGGCAGAAGAGAGATTGAGATCTTTTCGGGTGATGGTGGATCGCGATGGGTTGAGATTGATGCTCTCGGATCAGTCCAAGAGATCTACGAACACATACATCGCGCAAGCGGTCCCCAAGACATTCAATTCCTAAGTGATCTAATATGGCAGGCTGTTCGATGCGGGGATACCGAAAACGCTCGCAAGGTTCTCGTATTCGTCACGTCCCGGGCACTTTGCGACAGCTTATCCGCACAACTGGCTAAAGATCTGAGGCGACGGAGGGACCTATGGACAGGGGGGCACCACGCGAGCCTCGAGAGAGCCGTCCGTGAGAATGCCGAGCGCGAGTTTGCGAATCGACGCGATGCGATCCTGGTAGCGACAACCACCCTTGAAGTTGGGATCGATATAGGAGACGTCGATGCCGTAGCTTTGATCGGATCACCATAAGATACGGCTTCCCTTTTGCAAAGAGTGGGCAGGGCCGGCCGCAGATCCGGCCGTGTTAGAATCATTCCGATCGCCAGAGAGGAGATCGAGGCTCGAGCCCTTGCAAGTATGCTGGAAGCCGCGTGCCGGGGTGTATTGGATGAGAGGTCATCTGGCAGAAGGTGGTCTGTATGTGTCCAACAGTCTGTCAGCTTCATTCTGCAATCTGGTACAACCGGCAGGAGACGATCCGATATTGTGGCCTTGGCTGATCAAGTCTGGCCCGAGCTCCGGTCTCCCTCATCAGTCTCGCGCATTCTTGAAGGCCTTGTGGAGAGGGAATTGCTGGTCAGCCACGGAGACAGACTATTCCTGGGCGACGGCTTTTCGGACCGATTCGAACGTGGTGGTGGCAGTCTGCACAGCAACTTCGAGGGGGATGCAACGGGCATTCCTGTGGTGGACGCTTCGACCGGCGAAATAGTCGCCCATGTTGCTCAGTTTCCAAGCGAGGGACAACCGATTGCCCTGGCTGGCCAACAATGGGATGTAATCCATCAATCAGGTGAGATTCTGCTGCGTACAACCCGCAAGGATCAAAGATCGAGCACATTTCACTATACTTTCCGCACTGCCCCATGTGGGAAGATCTTTGCGGAACACGTACGGCGGGGTCTTGGACTTGCTGAGAATGACGCGCCCGTGGTTTCTTCAGCAGAAGGGCTGGTGTGGTTTCATTTCGGCGGCTCAGCTTATGATGCTGTGTTACGCAAGACTTTTTCCAGCCTGCACACTCTTGGGGGACTGGCCGGAATCGCTCTTCGAGGCATGCCGGATGATCAGACCATATCGGCTCTGATCAATAACCCACAGAGGATTCAGGCTGTCATCGAAACCCTTGGAGATTCAATGGCGCCGCTCCTTTCACCTGGCCGTTTCCACAGCATGCTGCCGGAAGACATCCGAACCAGGGTGATGATCGATCTCTTCGATGTGCAGGCTTTCATTAAGTGGCTTGCATCTCGGAAGATAGGAGAGTTGAGAAGCCCCGACCCGATAGTCCAGCAACTACTCGCTATTCGGTGATCCCTTTTCGATTGGAGGGATGTACCTTTGAAGATCAAGGTTGTGTGTGGTCACCGTCCAGCCGGATTCGACAGAGAACCTCACACGGTTTGCTCGCGGAGATGAGATTGATGCCGAGCTTTCGAAGAACGGAGCGATGCTCAGCCGGCTCGAGCGACGGAAGGGCGCTTTTCAAGTACCCTGGATATGGGAGAGCGGAGGAAACGGAATCGAATGGATTGGATCACGGTTGATGTTGCCATCGGAAATTACATCGAATCCCAGGATGTGGAATTCCTCTCACATAACGGGTTTCGATCTGTGTTGAGCCTGGACGGGACACTCTCAAGGTGGGAGCCTGAAGACCTCGGCTTGGACGAGGTGGTTGTCATTGGCCCTGGGTGAGAAGCCACGATGGTGGCGTGTGTGGTTTTGATCGACAAGTGATCGCGGACTATCGGCCCAAATATAGATCTTCCCGTATGGAGCAACGATGCAGGAATCTTGGGGAGCGCGGTCGGAACGTAGAGATCCGATCGAGCAACTCCTCCTCTTGAAAAACCGATTCTCGGGCGGGCTGCACCTCAAGCCGGAGGAGATCCTCGTTCTGGAAGCTCTTCACCTGCTCATCGAGCACGAAATCGAGGAAGACTTTCTCCTCGAAAGCGATCTCAAAGACAGAATCTTGAGGACTTCCGATTGCCTGAAGCTCGAAATCGAGCCTCATCAGACCAACCAGCTCATTCAGAAGCTTCTCCAGACCGGCATCCTGAGACTGACTTTTGGCGGAACCCGGCAACGCTACCGTCTCTCACGCCTGGGGCAGAGCCTGGCCAAGTGCCTCCTCGATGAGGTCGACTACGGAACCGATCAGCTCAACGCTCTCTTCACCTCAGCCTTGAGCGGCCTCAGGGCGGCGCGACTGGCGGGAAATGACGCTCTCAAGCACTACCTGATCCATGTGCTGTTCGACACCATCGAAGAGAAGATCGAAAGCAAGGTGCTCGCCATTGAAGAAGACCTCGCACGTCGCAAGGAACGCGTGAGACAAACCTACGCCGGCCAAAGCGACGAGAGTCGGGACAAGGCGCAGTCCGATATCGAGGCATCACGCGCGGCGCTCACCGAGTTGGTCGAAGCGGTGCGCGGCTCCTCTGCGTGCGAGGCGCTGGACTCCGAAATCGACGAGGTGACTCGAGAGGTCGAAGACCCGCACCTCAAGGAGCTCCTTCGACGTGCCGGCACCTTCATCTACCGGTTCAGAGCCAAGATCGACCTCATGCTCTCGGACCTTGTCGAGTTCATCAGAAACTGTGCGGCCTACCGCGCTCTGGCCTTCTCCGTGACCGCAAGGGATCGCCTCTGCCGGGCACAGGAACAGATACTGGCCTACGCTCTGGAGCATCCGCTGGAGATGCCCCTGCTCACGATGCCGGAAATCCCCGCATGGGGACTGCCTCCCCAACGGCCAGTGGAAAAGAAGCCACTGGTTCTGGACCCCGCACGCATCAAGTCCCTGGAGGAGGCACCCGGGACGGCATCGACATTCGAAGACCCTTCATGGAAGGAGCGGCTGTTGACCGTCGCACGGGAGCAGTGGAAAACCTTTGATCAAGGGGTGGATCTTGCCGAGTGGCTGCTGGAGCTTTCCAAGACGATCCCGCAGGTGGCCGACCAACCCGACCTCGCACTCTCATTTTTGGCTTCGGACTGGCCTGCCTGGGTCCCGCCGGTCATCGTCTCTTCCCGCGACGATGCCTGGGTTGCACTCGGCGGGGAGTGGATGATCGAGCCCATCACTCTGGCCACCGGGATGGATCTGACGGAGTGCACGAATGGTTGACCAGGCCGGCCAGGACCGCTTCGGAGCTCTCTGGCAGAACCCGCAGAAGACCCAGCAGCTCGTTCAGGCGATGCTTTCAGGAAAGCACATCGACTACTATATTCCGGAGCTTTTTGGGTTTCTGGAAGCGCACCAGGAGCTTTGGGAGGCCTTTTTCGGAACCATCGGCTACAGACTGCATCGCAGGGATCTCGGGGGAAGCACCTATTATTATCTCTCAAACCGCTCAGGAGACAGCAAGCCGAAGAAGCTCAGCCAGGCGGCGACTGTGCTTGGTCTTTTTCTCTCACTCCAATACGCGATCGAAGGCCCCGGACTCGCGGATTCCCTGCCCGCGGAGACCGTATTCGAGCGATTGCGGGCCACGCTTCCCTTCGGGCGGGTTCGGCCGATCTTCTTTCAGAGCAGCCCCGGTGTGAGCGCAAAGGAGCTCACGGAAGAACAGGCGGAACGGTTCAAGGCGAAAATCGCGACCGCCCTGCGTGAGCTCGCGAGCTACCGGTTCATCGAGCTTTCCCCCAGCTCCAGAGCTTCCTTCGACGTGCTCGTCGTCACCAAGCTCCCGGCGCTCTATCGGTTCCTTGAGCTGGCAAGAGATCTTTCGGCTTCAACGGAGGGTCAGCCCGATCTGGCGGCGATTGTCTTGAAGCATTGGGGGGATGGCGCCGGCAGCAGGGAAGCGGAGGAGGAATGATGCAACCCCTTTTTTCCCGTCCCCAGCGGATCTCCTCGGACAGCCTCCTTCTGGTCGGTTACCGGTTATTCCCGTTGACTTCCGTCACCCTTCACCCGCGCCTCACCGTGATCGCCGGTGGCAACGGCGTCGGAAAGACGACCCTCCTGGATGCGCTGCAGATCATCCTCATTGCCGACCAGAGGCTTCTTCGGCTCAATGTTGCCTCGGGCCAGGATGACCGCGACATTGGAGGCCAGATGATGGGGAGCGTCGCCTGGCTTGTGCTCTCAATCCATGGGCACTCGAGCATCGACGCCATAGGGGTCCATCTCGAAAGAAAGGTGTCGAGAGAGCAGGTCGAGATTTCACCCTTCATTCTCCGAGGCATCAGGCCGGAAAAGGACCTCTTCTTCGACAGAGATTCCGGGGAGGTCACCCAGGATCTCACCACCCTTGGAAGACGGGTCACCCTGAAGTCTTTGACCGCGTCCCTCAAACCCTTCGATTCCGTCAGTGAGTACCACAACCATCTCTTCGATGAAGGCCTTCTCTCGATGGACCTTGGAAGAGAAAACCGCCGGCGCTTCGCTCACCTCTGGAAGCATGCGACACACCCCCACTCGGGGGAGCTGAGCGGGTTTCTCCAAAGTCTCCTTTGCCACCAGCCTTCGAGAAGGGTCTCGCTGCAGGATGTCGAGGGGCTCATGCAACAACGGATTCGCGTGGAGAGCACCCTCGGCCAGCTCACGAGAATCCGGGAGCTTAACACCCTGCTGACCGGGCTTGCCGGTGAAATGGATGCCCATCGAAGAGCATTTCTTTCAGGCGATCTGTGGGAACGCCGGGAGAGCGAGGAAAACACCGCTCGCGCCGCGGAAAAGGAGAGAAGCGCTCTTCAGTCCACAAAGGAGCGAGCGGCGGCAACCGCTGAGGAAATCCTGGGGATGCAGGATCACATCTCTGAGTGGGGCAGGAAGAGAGACCAGTATCTAAGGGACCAGGGCGATCTCGACCGGAAGCTCAGGCATTTCAAAACCTACCAGGAAAAGCAGCGTCTCATCCAGGAAACCCTCGCCTCACTTGTCGGGCCCAGGAAAGACTGCGAACGGCTCGAAGAGCGGCTCCGGGAGCTGACCGCGGAAGGGGAAAGACTTCAGGATGAGTCAGCTCGGCTTTCGGAAGAACAGGCCGGCCTCAAGGCAGCCGAGCCATCTCTCAGGGAGAAGGCTGTGAAGTGGAACGAGCTGCAAACCGCCCTCGGCCGTGCCGGTCAGGAGGCAGGATGCGTGCTTGCCACCCATGCCGATGTTCAGAGCAAAATGAAGGTGGTGAGTGAAGAGCGGCTCCAGCTTGCAAATCTGGCCTCACTCAGGACCGAGCTCGCTCAATGCAGGGAGCGCGCAAAAGCTCACGATGAGGCCGTTCGGCTCCATGGCAGGATGGTTGCCTTGTGGGGCGAGGTCTTCGAGGGCAAGCCCCCATTGGAAGCGGACCTCATCGGAGCCCTGGATGAGCTTGAAGCCCGCAAAGCCGAGCTTGCCGTAACGCTCAAGGCATTCGAGGCAGAGGCGCTTCAGCTCCAGGAGCTGATTTCCGAGTTTTCCAGGCGGGGGATCGATCTTCCCGCCGTTGCGGGCAAGCTTGTGGCGGAGGGACTCGCGAAACCCTCGAGTGCACAGTACGAGGACCTGGATGAAGCGGAGGCAAAATGCGTTCAGGAGCGCATCGGGCCATTCCTTCGCGCCGTCCGGCCGGATTCGCTGGAGGACCTCACACCGCTTGCTCGTGGAGATGAGCCGTACCTTTTGATGCTCGCAGACGATGGCGGCTTGATGAAGACGATCATCCAGTCCGAGGAAGGAACCATCGCCGGGAGCGGACCTCTCGCCTGGTACACGCCTCACGGTCCGGCCCTCCTGGGCGCCAAGGCGCGAGAAGCCAGGATAGAAGAAGCTCAACAGCAGCTGGCCAGAATCACGACGGCGATCGAGACCGCACGCAAGGAGATGGAAACCCTCTCGTTGCGAAGCCGTTCGATCCGGGATTTTTTGCCGAAGCTCCACGCTTTTTCAGACACGGACGCCCGGCGGGAGGCGGCGGAGATCGCCGAGCGCGTCATGGATCTCGAGGCCAGGAAGCCCAGGATTGAACGGCTGCATCGACTGCTTGATGAGATCGTTGGGATGAAGGACCGGTTTGGCTACTCGCGGGCATCGGCGGAACTGGAAAAACTCCACGAGAGCATGACGCGGGTCACGGAAAAACTCGATGCCCTGACGGAGGCGAGAAATCGAAACAGCGAAGCGCGGAAAGAAACAGCCATCGGTCTTGAGAACTTGAAAGCCAGGATTTCCAAAGCGGAAATGGCAATCGAGACGGCACGGGGTGTATGCGAGGAGCTTGAAGCCGAGGAGCCGGAGGAAGTCCTCCAGGGCCGGGTGGATTTCGGCCGCGCCGAAGAGCTCAAGCAACGCATCGATGAGCTGGATGCCGAGCTTTCGAGAGACAGGGCGACGCTCAGCCGGCTCGAACGACGCAAGGGAAGGGAAGAAAACGAAATCGAGCACAAAAGGGATTCTTTGCTCAGGCAGGAAAGGGCTCTTGAGACGGCGCGGTCGGAACACACGATCGCGAGATCCCGATGGGTCGAAATCTATCCTGATGAAGAGGTTCAGTACCGGTCGGGGGCCGGCGGCCTGGACCAGTGCCGGATGCTGTGGTTCAAGCGCGAGGAGGACCTGAAGCAGCGTCTGCGGGAGACCGCGGATTTGCACGGCCTCTCCTTTGAAGACCAACGCCCGGAACGTGATGCCCTCTCGTTTCTTGAGCGGGTCCTCCCCGGGGTCGATCTCGATGAGCTCGAAAAGCAGTGCGTGAAGCTCAGCCGGGAGCTCCAGCAGGTGGAACAGAAGATTCGGAGCCGAGTCGAAGATTTCCGGAGCCACATCGAATCGGAAATCCGTCATCTGAACGGTCACCTGACCCGGGCGAACCAGATCCTTTCGACACTGAGTTTTGGGCGAATCGGACGAATTGTCCTCGAGCTCGAACGATTGCCCTGCTACCATGCCCTGAGAGCGCTCCAATCCGAACAGCTCAATCTCTTCGCGCCGGGGAGCACGATCGGTTTGAGAGAATTCGTAAAGCAGATTCGGGATTACATCTACAAGGAATCGAAGGTCGAGCTCACCGAGGAAAGCCTGACGGACTACCGCTCCTATGTGCGCATCGTCCGGAAAGTCTACGATGAAGAAGGGAGTTACCGGGAGGGAGGGTTTTCGACCGGAGAAAACCTGGGGCTGAACCTCGCTCTGTGCCTCACGATTCTCTATCTCTTTCGAATCCAGGAAAACGGAAAAGTCGCTGCTCCCGGAATGCTGCTGCTGGCAATGGATGAAGCTGAGCGGTTGGATGCCAGGGCCCTCGAGACCGTAAGCCTCCTTCTCGACAAGGTCGGCTGCCAGCTCGTGATTGCCTCCCCGCGACCCGTGAAGGTGGCGGAGTCCATTTGCCATATTTGCTCGCCGCTTCCACAGGGAGTGACCAGCGTCGCCCTGTATTGCACCGGTGCGGCGGAAAGCGTGGCTTGAATGGGCAGGGTCAACCCGCTGAAAATCTGCAGGGCATACCAGACCCTTCTCCAGGAGGGACGAAGACCGTATTCGGAGCTCTTCGATCCCCTGGTCCAGGCAGGAATGGCGGAGACCAAGGCCAGGACGGTCTTTCTCCTTGATGCGGAGGCGCTTCGCAAGAAACTCGAGGAACAGTGCGGCGGGCACCTCGAAGCGGCCACAATGGCAGAGGAATTTGCCCACGAAATGGGACTTTCCACACGAATCGATGAGGCGCCCGAGGATGCGCTCCTGCTCCTTCAGGCGTTGCATGAGACCGAACAGAACCCCGGGCCGACCTGGCAGCAGCAGCTCAGCGCGCAACTGTATGGCGATTCCAAGCATATAGGCCGGATCCCCACACTCAAAAGGATCTATGAGAAGTGGAGGGCTCGGCTCCCCGGTTTTGGAGAGCTCCGCATCAAGGCCGGGTCTTCCCTGGTGCACCGGAAAACCGGACTTGACCTTTGCTCTGTGACGGCTTCATGCGGACAGGTGGTCCTTCTCCACTCCGTAGCCGCCAAGACCGACGATTTTGACTTCTCCCATGTCCGACGAGTCATCACGTGCGAAAACCTCTCTCCGTTCATCGAGCTTTCCTTTGAGGGATGCCTCTTCGTCTATACTGGGGGCTATGCGTCCGGTCTCGTGTGTGCGTGGATGCAGGCATTGCCAACCGATTGCGAGTGGGTTCACTTCGGTGACGTGGACGTGGATGGGCTTCGGATTTTTGAAGATCTCGCCCGGAGAGCGCACAGGGAAGGACGATTCTTTCCGGACGTGACGACCCTCAACCACCCCCAGGTGACGCCGCACCTCCAGGATTACTCCGGCGACTACTCGCGCCTTCGATAATCCTTCAGCCTACAGGTGAGGGGTCTCGCAGAATGGGGTGAGCGGAGTCGACAACGCCTGGAGCAGGAGATCCTGCTTTCACATTTACCATCCTTTGAGCTGAAGAGTAGGCTGAATCCAGCTGGTCTCTCTTCTTGAGGGCCAACCCCAACAATGAGACTATAGAAACGAAGGGGAGATTGACCGTGTTCAACTGCATCCTGGAGCCTGAGTCTAAACCGGAAACGTTGGTTCAGAGGTTCAAGCGACTTTGGCCGTTCATGCTCGTTGCGATCGCAGTGGCTCTGGCCCTAGAATGGATGAAGAATTGAGGTTCTAAAGACGATCTGCTTTGCATAACCTATATCGTCAGCAGCTAATTGCCTGTACTTTCGAAATATTGAATCAAATTAGTACACCTTTAGCGCCGTGATGCGCCCGGCTTTACCGGCTGCAGGCACACAGTCTCTGAGGACCTCCGGCAACCCCTCGAGAGCTTGCCTTTTCCATTGGGTAATCTGATGAGGATGAACCCCACATTCGCTGGCAATCTCGGAAACAGTCCGATGACCCTTGATGGCCTCCAGGGCAATCCTGGTCTTGAACTCCCCGGTGAACTTGTTGCGGCGATCCTTCATTTCAGCCCTCCGTTGCTCGTTTGTTACCATGGGCCGGGATCGCCTTTCCACCTTATTCATCTGTCCAGTTTTTGGGGTACACTATAGATGCCCACCAATCCCGAGGTAAAGATCCTCAAGAGGAAGGATCGTCACCGGTTCTCGATATCTCCTTTCGAACCCAAGCCAGAGCCAGCGAATCTGGCAATACTCAAACAAGAGTAAACCGGCGCTGGTGGGGAACAAGTCTGTTTGACGTGCTCAAGGAGACGGACCTGCGAGTGGGCTTCACACAATGTTTCCAGAGCGGGACCGAACGGTTCCGCATGGACGAAACGACCCTCCAGCGGAGGCTTCTGCTTTGCCTCTTCGGCCTGGGCACCAACACCGGCATCAAGAGCATGGAGTCCAGGCCTGACGACAACCACAAGGACCTGTACTACATCCGGCGCAGATTCCTTTCCGTTGAGGGTCTGCGCCAAGCCACCACCCAGGTGCTGAATGCGACTCTTGCCGCTCGGTTACCCCGGATCTGGGGGGAAGCGACCACCGCGTGTGCATCGGACTCCAAACAATTCGGAGCCTGGGATCACAATCTCCAGACAACGGTTACCTTCGCGTTTTGCCATCTGCTCGGGTTCGATCTGATGCCCCCAATCAAAGACATTAGCCGGCAGAAGCTCTCCAAAGCGGAGGTGGGCCAGGTCTTTGCGAATCTCGAACCGGTGATGGCTTCACGGGTAATCAACTGGGAGCTGATTGAGGAGTATTACGATGCGATGGTGAAGCATGCGGTGGCGCTGAAGCTGGGTATGGCTGACGCAGAGAGCCTCCTTCGCCGCTTCACGCGGAACAACATCCAGCATCCATTGTACAAGGCGCTCATGGAACCGGGTAAAGTCGTCAAGACTATCTTCCTCTGCCGCTATCTGGCCTCTGAGGGCCAACGCCGCGAGGTCCACGAAGGGCTCAATGTGGTGGAGAGCTGGAACAGCACGAAAGGTTTCATCTTTTATGGCAAGGCGGGCGAGCTAGCCACGAACCACCGTGAAAATCAAGAGATCGGGCTCCTCTGTCTGCACCTGCTCCAAGCGAGCCTGGTCTACATCAATACGCTCATGATTCAGGAGGTGCTTGGCGATCTGGAATGGTTGGAACGAATGACGAACCGCGATCTTGCGGCCTTGAGCCCGTTGTTGACCCAGCAGATCAATCCTTATGGGCGTTTCGAACTGGATATGAAGACGCGGATAGCCCTTGCCAGTTGATAATCAGTTCCTCACTTGCCCCTGGTAGTGCGTATGTTGGGATTACCCCTAATACGTGCGGGTCTCGGAGACCGATTTATGGTATGAGAAGATGGTTTTTTTGTTCGAAGAAGACCGGGGGCCGAGGGCGGTCGGATGGTGATGGAGCCTTGATCGCTTTGCCCATGAGGTTTTTCGGCATTTGTTCGACGAATATCGTAGGGCTCTGTTTCAAGGGCTGGTCCTCGATTTCCCACGAAGGAGACGACGCGGGAGCATGGAAATGAATCAGGAAAAAGTGTGGCGTGAGATTGCCGCTCTGCCCCCTGAGGCTCAGCAGGAGGTTCTGGATTTCATCCAGTTTCTTCGAAAACGCTACAAGCAAACGCATGCGAAAGAGCAACGCCCGAAGACTCAACTCGCTGAGGAGGCGTTCGTCGGCATCTGGCGTGACAGGCAGGATATGGAAGACAGCAGCGAGTGGGTTCGAGGGGTCCGCAGACGTGAATGGATGGGTTGATGAAAGAACTCGCCCTGCTCGGCTATCCAAATCCCGTCTAGGCCTGAACTGGCGGCCGCAAGTTCGAGCCTTCCATGCCCGCTCCGGGCCTGCAGCCAGATCATGGATGGTCGGTGACGGTCCTGCAGGTCTCAGCAGTCCCCGTAAAGTGTGAGGCTTGGTCCATATGGGGTGGGTCTGGCGATCAACATGGGCTTAGCTCCTCAGGTCGGCACTTTCCCTCGAATGGGGCCGGCTCAGCGGCAAATCTGGAAACCCTGTCAGAAAGATCGCTTCACGGACATGATTCAGATACGCCTCGAAAATGTACTCGTTCCAATAATGGCGATTCAGACCGTATTTCATGAGATGCTCGTAGGCGGCGAGCCTGTCCGGTTTGCCGGTCTTGCCAAGTGTTCTCTCGAAAAAGGCCAGCCATCCTCTCTCGTCGCCCACTTCATACAATGAGTCACCCTCAAGCCTCCAAATGACGTAAGGGGTTGTGAAAACAACTGAATAACCGAAAGGAAGCTCCTCAAAGGGGTCCGGCATGATTCTCGCCAGCCAGATCTCTCCCGCCTGCCCCTTGTGCCCACTTGGAACCGTTGCCGTCAGGCTTCTTTCCGTCACCAGCTCCCGCAACCGAACGTGCGGACCGGAAAACCCCTCGTGAACATAGAACCCCATCCGGGATGCCTGCATCTTCTCGAGGAGCCTGATGAGGCCAGGATCAGCCTTGAGGGCCCTGAAGACCTCGA
>CAZEOY010000024.1:0-1582 GCA_964513835.1 uncultured Syntrophobacteraceae bacterium | reverse complement strand
ATCGTGCCGAACGATTCCTTCCTCGCCCCGAGGCACAGATCGAAAAAGGACCAGCATGAGAAGTAAGAGAGGGTCAGGGGGCTCATGGGCGGTCCCTGGGGCATGTATTCCCGGTCAGCATCGACACAGATCGCAACGAGCTCCTTGACCGCCGGGACGGAAGCCAGCTGTGCGACGAAGATATCCATCTTGTTTTGTGCGTACACATAGACTGCATGCACGGGGTCCAGCCGGGAAAGCTCCTCTTCCGATGCAATGACCGCTTCGAGCTCCTCCGCCCTGATCCTTGCGTTTCTCACCGCCTTGAGGTCGACAACCTTTTGCTTCCTGACATTCATCAGATCAGCAATGAGCCTTCCAGCAATGGAGGGCCCCGATGAGCCGGTCTTTTTCCTTCTTGCCGCCATTCAATGATTCCCTTATCGGTGCGAGCTCAAAACCAGTCCTTGTTTGCCGAGGGTCTGCTCCACGGGGAGGCTGCCGCCGAAGAGCCCGGGATGGCGATCAGCGCTCCTCGTCCAAATCCCGCAGCCGACCGAGAAGGTCGGTCTTGTCGGTCACATTGGCGCTCAAGCCCATCTCGAAAATCTGCTTGGCCCGTTCGAGGTCCCGAGCCCCTCCCGCCTTCACCGGCCAGGCATACATGTCTCCCCAGCCGATGTAGCCCCAGGCGTCTTCCGGAAACCGATCGATCAAGGCTTGAAAAAGCCGGTCGCCCTCTTCTTCCCGTCCGAGGGCGAAGTGTGCTTCCGCTTCCGCCCTTTTCATGTTGTGCAGGAGCAGCTCATCGGATTCCGGAAAGAGATCGCAGAATTCACGGCAATACACGATCGCCTTTTCAAAGAAAGACGGTTCGTCATGGCCTGCGTTGAGAAGCTCCATCTCGAGGTCCTGGCACCAGTTGTAAAGGCATTGCAAACCACTGAAGACCCTTTCCCCCGCTTCGATGGATCGCATCTCGGGTTGAAACCTTGTCTTCAAATGCTCCCAGACTTCAAGCCAGATTCGGCAGGCCTCGACCCTGTTTCCGCGACGGTCACCCTTGTTGCCTTCGAGTAGCCGGTAGCCCTGCTGCATCAGTCTATCCAGCCGCTCCGAGCTCATGACGCCGGGAGCGAGTCTCTCCCAGAGGACGATGGCGGCCATCCAGATGAAGTCCACATCAAAGCCCCTGGCCGTGATGGCATGCACCTCCTTCCAGTGATCGGCCAATTCCTCTCCCGAATAGAACCGCTGCACGTCTTCCAGGAATTGATCCGTTTCGAAGAGCACGCCGAAAGACCTCAGTTTCGATACAATCTCGTCGGTTGAAAATGCATCGATTTCCTCGAGGCTCCAATGCCATCGCCTCTCACCCGAAAGTTTTACGGGCTGTGTCTTGGGCTTGTCCAGGCAACATTTCTTGTATTTCTTCCCGCTCCCGCATGGGCAGGGAGCATTGCGGCCGATCTTCATTTGGGTTCCCTCCTCATGGGTCCTGTCCTGGGTGCTCTTCGGATGCGAGGCTTCCGGCTGCGCCGACTGTTAGAAAACCACATTCAGCATGATGGAGCAAGGATGCTCACCCCATTGAAGATCGCGA
>CAZEOY010000023.1:0-13683 GCA_964513835.1 uncultured Syntrophobacteraceae bacterium | reverse complement strand
GAGCACGCCATCTGCAGAACGACTCAACAGGCATCTCAGGAGGGAGAGGATGCCAAAGCAGCCAAGGCTGAGCAGTGTGATCCTTCGAAGAAGAAACTGCTGCTCAAACACCTTCGGACCATGCACCAGCCATCCTGTTATGAGCAGTTTCCGGATCGACCTGATCGCTTTCCGGCAGAAGCGGACAGCACTCTGTACATCCCGGTCAGCAGCCGAGGAACTGCAATGAGTGGGTCCCAGCATCAAGCGTATCGCCCGCCATGCTCTGCCGGCCGCTCCCCCTGTTCCGTCCAGCAGGCGAGCCGCCCTTCGGAGGAGCTGGATGGCCGGGTAGATGGAATGGATCTCCGTCGTGCCCTCAAAAACGGTGGTGACACGGAAATCCCGCATTCGCCTCTCGTAGGGGTGGGTCGACAGGTATCCCGCACCCCCGGCCACCTGCAGGGCGTCGTAGACGCTCTCCCAGCCGCGCGCGGTCCCGAACAGCTTGCAGTGGGAAGTTTCAATGGCGAGGGGAGCCAGTGGATCCTCTGTCAGCAGATGGGCCACCCACTCGTTGATAGATGCCGAAACCTGCTGGTGCACTCTGGTCTTCACCAGCTTCTCCTGCACGAGAGGGAAGCTTTGAATCGGCCGTCCAAACTGCATTCGGGACGCAGAACGGGCCTTCATGTCCTCGAGAGATTGCGACATCATGCCCGCAGAGGCCGCCCCCAGTCCCAGTCTGCCATAGTTGAGCACCGTCATGGCGATCCTGAACCCGTCTCCTGGACTTCCCAGGAGATTCTCGACGGGCACACGGACGTCCCGAAAGATCACGGCCGCCGTGGAGCTCGCCTTGAGACCCATCTTGGGCATGTCTTTCCCGATCTTCACACCTTCCCAGCCGGTTTCTACGATGAACGCTCCGATGGTTCCGGGCCTGGTCGAGTCCAGCTGGGCAAAAGTCGTGAGGCCCCCGGCATAGTTGGCATTGGTGATATACGTCTTCTGCCCGTTCAGGATGTAACATTGGCCGTCACCGGACAGCTCTGCATGCGTCCGGATATGCTGAGCATCCGACCCGACCAGGGGCTCCGTCAGAGCATAGGAAAAAATCATCTCGCCAGAAGCTGCCGGTATGAGATATTTTTCTTTCTGGGAGTCGCTCCCGAAGAGCACGATACCCTTGGTCCCTATGGAGAGGTGGGCCAGTGTGACGAGACTGGCCGAGAGATCCAGCCTCACCATCTGCTCCACAAGCCAGAGGTATTCATGCAGGTTCAGCCCCAGCCCCCCGTAGCGCAGAGGGATGACCAGGCCGAACAGGCCCATTTCACCCATCCGGCGAAGCATTTCCTGTGGAACATGTCCCAGAATCTCCAGTTCCTGGGGAGGGTAATCCTTGAGAATCTCCTTATAGCGATCCAAAATGATGGTGACTTTTCCGAAGTTGATTTGCGGGGCGGTCCCAAACAGATCGCGCCGGTCCACTTTTCCGAGGTAGAGCTCCTCAAGAAACCCCCTGGAAGCCATTTTTGCCCACCCCTCCGATCGTCGCTGTTCCATCCTCAAGATTCCCGCTCGGCAACTCCCCGGCGTGCAAATCATGCCCCGGGCAAGGAGAGCTTCAGTCGCTTCTCGTGAGCTCCTCTTTGGGCACAAAACGAAGGTTCCCGCTCGAGTTGAACACGTAATGCACTTTGCCTTTTCGAAAAACAACGCTTGACATCTGATAAGTCCACAGATTGCCTTTGATGCTGGTGGGGGTGCCCTGGGCGAGCAAGACCTCGTCAGCGGTGCTTCCCACCGTGAAAGACCTCTCAGCATGAGAACCTGTGCCGGCTTTGCCCGGCGCGAGCTGGATCTTCAGATCACCGAAAAAATTGTCGTACTCCGAGAGATTGCCATCTTTGAATCGCAGCTCGCTGAATCCATACAACCAGCGGTTCCCCTCCATGCGGGTGGGAGTCCCCTGGATGGCCAGGACCTCGTCCATGGATGATCCGATGCTGTAGAAGGCGGGAGGCGGCGAAGGCATGGCGCGGGATGGGAGAATGCGCACCTTGAGCCTGCCATCGAAGTTATTGTAGCGCACAACCCGACCTTCCTTGAAGCCAAGCTCCGAAATTCCATACACCCAGGTCTGACCGCGCACGACTTGAGGCGGCCCTTGAATTCTCAGCACATCTTCCTGGGTCGATCCGATGGAAATGAACTCTGAGGATGGGCTTTCAGAAGACGGCCCCGGCTGCTGACCGGGACGGGCCGATCGAGGCTGGAACGGCTCTGGGGGCTCTTTCACTTGAGGCGCAACATCAAAAGCGGGCGGAGCTCCCGCCTCCATTTCGCGAACTGGCTCCTGAGTGCGAGAAGCAGTGGGCGGTGGCGTGTCGACGCGGGATGGTGCCGCAGGGGACAGCGTTTCCTGATGCAAAGTCGAGAAGAAAGCTCGAAAGGTGAACAGGGAGAGCAAGGCTGCTATCAGGAGCCCCGTTGAGAGGATGCTCCGGCGATGCACGAACCTCGAAGCACCAGCCTTTGGTCGCACGGACTGTTGACGAGCGGCGGTCTGACGGCCGATGGGATCGCGAAAGTCAGCGGGCCGTTGATCCTTGGGATGGTGTTTGTCATGTGTCCGATCTTCATCGAGCCACCCCCCGGCAATTCGGCGATAGGCCGCAGTAAGCTCCTTGAACTTCTCTTCCGCCACTCCCCGCTCTGCGGGTGAACGCTGCTGAAAGCGGTCCGGATGCCACTCTTTCGCCATTCGGCGATACGCCGACTTGACCTCCTTTCGCGAGGCTCTGCCATTCAACCCCAGAAGGCCATAGTCGCTTTCACTGGCTCTTTCAGATCGAAATGCCATGTTCCACAGCACAGTCAGGACGGTCTGAGCGAGGTGACGAGCCGGCCGTCGTGAACCATCGGGTCATCCCGAGTCATTCCAGATCTGCAGGAGATGCCTGAGCGAACCCGATGGAGACGAACAACGCCTCACACCCGGGGGCTGTCGGGGTTCAAACCCGAAAACGCCTGCAGTATCTCACTTTCAGCTCTTTTCTTTGCCTCTCTAATACTCGATCTTGTACCTGAAGAACAGGGGAAGCCAAGAAATTCGTACAGTTTTATTCGGTACTTTTCGATATGGATTCCGAGATACGCCACAAAACCCGTTTTCGATCAGGAGCATTAGCATGACATCTGTTGAGTACCCGCCCTCTCTCACTGAAATCATCGAATCAGCAGAACACCTTCCGCCGTTTCCCGATGTTGTCTGGAAAGTTGCGCCACTCATCCGAAAAATGGCTCCTCTTCAAGAGATTGAAGCAGTCATCAAATACGACCAGGTCATCGCCGCCAAGGTTCTGGCAATGAGCCAAAGTCCACTCTATGCTCGGAAGCGAGGGATCAGCTCCCTCCAGGACGCGATCGTCGCCCTCGGGGATCAGCAATTGCTGGTGGTGATCCTCACCGCCTGCTCGGCACGGTATTTCACGACCGACGCGTCCGGGTACGATCTGAGATCGGGCGAACTGTGGGATCATGCCATTGCCGCCGGGCTCATGTCCGAAATCGTCTCGCGCCATTTTGGCCTCAAGAACACACTGACCGCCTATACCGCCGGATTGCTTCACGACATCGGCAAGACCGTATTGAACTTCCACGTCAAAACCTATTTTGAATCCATCGTGACCGCAGTCAAAGAACGAGACATTTCATTCATCGAAGCTGAACAGAGCATCCTGGGAATCGATCATGAACAGCTCGGTGCCCTTATTGCCCGACGCTGGCGGTTTCCTCCAGATGTCACAGCCGCCATCGGCAACCATCACAGGCCTCTCGAGGCGGGGGAGCATTCGGATCTCGCCAGCCTGGTCTATGCTGTGAATCGAATGGTCTCGGCACTGGGAATAGGATGCGGTGTAGACGGTTTTCTGCAGCCAAACCACGATAAGGTATTTGTCCGTCTGGGCATCAGCACCCAGCTTGCGGACAAGTTCCTGGTGGAACTCATGGAGAAATATGACCAAGCCAGGGAATTTCTGAAAGCTTCATGACGACCCTCTTTCTGTGGTCTACCGAGCGCCTCGCAGGTCACTCCGGGACCTGCGATCAGGCTCGGCATTTCACATCGGTCAGTCATCTCCAGAACGGCAAGTCCGGGAGGAACACAAAACCCGTGGAGTCGCCTGATTTTCGTGTTGATACTTCTTCAAATATGGCTCAAGATTTGTTACTTTCGGCAAAAATGGGAAAAAAGGATTATCCTCTCACCATTTGCGGGTTGAGCCATGTTGATTCTAACAAGAAGGCTGGGCGAATCGATTCGTATCGGAGACGACATCACGGTTCTGATCACCGGAGTGGATCAGAACAAGGTTAAGATCGGTATCACCAGTCCCCGGCACATTCCGATTTATAGAGAAGAGCTCTACATCAAGATACAGCAGGAGAACAAGGAAGCTGCAGCCGTGAATGAAGGCGACCTTGATGAAATGCTGGAGCTCGTTGCCGAATAACATGGGCATGTGCCCGTCTCCGGCACTGAAACACCAGGAAGAAGACGGAATTTCGAGAATGCAGATAGAAACCTCTCGCTTCGGCAGACTGGAGTTGGGCGAAGACGTATTCATTCAGTTTCCGTGGGGCATCCCGGGCTTTGGATCCCTCAAACGGTATGTTCTTTTGGAGCATCGCAGCGGCCCCTTTCAGTGGCTTCAAGCCGTAGACGATCCCGCAGTCGCTTTCGTGGTCTGCGCCCCTGACGTTCTTGGCTATCGCTATGCCCTACCGAAGGAAAAAGCCGATCCCATCGAGCTCGAACAAATGGATGATCTGGCCATCCTGCTCATGGTCTGCTTCGACAGGGAAAACAAGTCGTTGCGCCCTCACCTGAGAGGTCCCCTGCTCCTGAATGCTGCGAACCGGAAGGCCTACCAGTGGGTCATCGACACGCCCGAGCTCGACCAAGTGCTTGAAAAGGTCGATAAGCCATAGCTGCGGCGAACGCCTTCCTGCACTCATCGATCCTGAACCCTTTTGTCGCCGAATTCCCTCAATGACACCAGGGTACACCAGACGCCTCTTCGTCTACGAGTGTCGCGGGCCAGGGCTGCCCATGCATGAACCCGCCTCCTCGCTTCTCGTCGGCGTCTGGCCCGAACCCCCCTACACCTATTTATTCTTCGAGGGGCCGGCGCACCAGCCGGTCGCTGAATGGGTCCGGGCACAGCAGGGGTGGGAGCTCCTGAATCATTACGAAATCGACTACGACCAGTGGCAGCAGGTACCGGCAGCCGAACAAAAGGTGGGAACATTCCTCATCCTCACTCCTGCAGCCGCCCCCGAATCGGCGGGACCGGACGGCCAGAAGGTCCTCCAAATCGATCCGGGACTTGTCTTCGGATCAGGTCTTCATCCCACCACACGAGGCTGCCTGTTGGCCCTCGAACACCTGTTTGCACACCATCACATCCGCAAAGTTGTGGATTTTGGAACCGGGACGGGAATCCTGGCCATCGCCTCTGCGCTTCTGGGAGCAACCAGCGTTGTGGCCATTGACTGCAATTTGCTGGCAGCCCGGGTCGCTCGAGGCAACATCACGGCCAATGGAGTGAGCGAGACGGTCCAGACCGTCGTAGCGGATGACCCGAGCGTCATCCGAGAGGAATCGGACGTCATTCTCATGAATATCGAGTGGCCTTGTCTCACCAGGGTTGTGGGAGACCTCGACTGGCGAAAGCATCCGCTGGCAGTCCTGAGCGGATTCTTGGACAGCCAGTGGCCTTCGCTATTGGAGCTCTTGCCTGCCGGCCACTCGCCAATCCGCCATGAATCCCACGACGGGTGGCGCACCGTGGTTTTGAAGGCGAGAACCGAGGAGGTGTGATTCAGTTGATGAAGACCTGCCGGAAATGATCCAGATGATCGATGACGGCTCCGGCACCTCGCACGACAGCCGTCAACGGATCATCAGCGATGTTTACCTTCAGACTGGTGTACTGAACAAGCAGCTTGTCCAAACCGCGGATCAAGGCTCCACCACCCGCCAGCCAAAACCCCTTCTCATGAATGTCGGCGGCAAGATCTGGGGGAGTTTTTTCCAGAGCCCTTTTCACGGCCTCCACAATGGACATGACGGGTTCCTTGATGGCCTCGCGGATTTCCTCATCCGTAACCGAGAACGTTTTGGGAATACCCGTGAGGATTTCCTTCCCCGTAATCTCCATGGATTCGGGAACATCCAGCGGCGCAGCTGTCCCGATCTTCATCTTGACATGCTCGGCCAGTATTTCGCTGATGATCATCTGACGTTCGCGCTGAACATATCGGAGGATTGCCTCGTTGGCCTCATCCCCCGCCACTCGAACCGATTCGCTGTAGGCAACCGCAAACATCGAAATGACGGCGACTTCGGTGGTGCCCCCCCCGATGTCCACGACCATGTTCCCGAAAGGCTGGTCGATGGGGAGACCCGCTCCGATTGCGGCAGCCATCGGTTCCTCCACCAGGTGGATCTGGCGGGCGCCAGCCTGCTCGGCTGCTTCAATCACGGCCCGCTTTTCCACCGAAGTGATCCCCGTCGGAACGGCCACCACCAGTTTGGGGCGCACCAGCTGCCTGCGCTTCAAGACCTTCGCCAGGAAAGACTTGATCATCACGCTCGTGACTTCGAAGTCGGCGATGACGCCGTCTTTGAGCGGCCGAATCGTCACGATGCGCTGACCGTGCCGTCCGATGATGTTTCTGGCCTCATGGCCTACGGCGATGACCTGGTGCGTGTCCTGGTTGATGGCAACCACGGACGGCTCATTGAGGACGATTCCTTTCCCTCTCAGATATATCAAAGTATTTGCGGTGCCCAGATCCATGGCAAGATCTTTGGAGAAATACCCGAACAGTCGTTCAAACATTGAACACCCTTCTCGTCAGCCGTTGTCGCCTCCGCAAATTGATGGGGGTTGAGTCTATAGACAATGAAAAAGCGGGTCAAATACTTTATACGCTGACTTTTTCACTTTTTGTACGAAGAGCGGCATACAACCGGCCGGAGACCAGTGGCCACAGCTCCTCACTTCGTGTTCCCTCCTGGGGAAACCCAACCGTCCCTGATTGACCCTGCAGTCGAATTCCCTTGACCCTGGAACCAATGAATCTCTTGCCGGCATCGGTCGCGGCCGTGAGATAGGGTTTTGCCTCCTGCACCGTCATCCCGGGAAAGAGATAGCCGTAACGATTCTCTCCCATGACCCCCACCACAACCTCCTGCGGAAGCCCATTACAGATGCTTGCAGCCAACTCACCCTGCCACCGCCGCAGCTGTTTGGGCGGCACCTTCGTGGATAGAATCTGCCAGGGTTCGAATTGCACCAGCGCCAGAGTAAAAGGCAGACTGTTGTGCATGGAGCTCGTCAATGTGGCGTCGACCCTGGCTTCAAATGCTACCGCATTGAGGAGCCCCGTGGCAACGTCATAGATGCGCAGATGCTGGCACTCCTCCTGATAGCAGCAGTGCTCCAGCTTCAAACGCAACACCTCCAGAGCATGGGTCACACCAAATTGTTCTTCAATACTCCATTCAAGCGATTGCCGGGACAGAAAGGCCATGACCAGGGTATGCCCCAAAGCCATTTCACTCGGCAAAGCCCAGAACGTTCCCTGGTGAGGCAGCCCCTCGGAGGGAAGGAACAGAAAATGATCGCCGGTGCTGGGATTCAGCCGGCCGATCAGAAGGCTCTTGCGGTTCTCAAGAACATAGCCCATCAGGCCCTGGTTGGCAGGCAGACTCTGAGTGACGAGATTGCGGGGCACATTGGAGGTGGCGGAGATGAGGTGCTGATCGGATCGCCCGGGTTGTCGCAGAGTGAGAAATGCGTACTCACTCCCCAGGAACTCACTGCATTCATTAAGAAAATTCCCGCAGTACTCCTCCACCACCTCATCCTTGAATGGCAGTTCAGCCAATCTTCGCCAGAACTCAAAAAGCCGCCCGTAGCCCTCCTGCCTGAACAAGCTCGCTTCACGCTGCAGCAGGAAATGGAGCACCTCCGCCACCTCGCGAATCAACTTCTGCTGCTTGTCGTTGAAACCCCAGGCGAACTTGGTATCGACGTAAAGCACGCCGTTGCCATCTCCAACGGGGACAACGAAAACCCCCTTGATGTGGGATTCACCATCGCGATAAAAAGGAATCGTCGCAGGAAGATTCAGAGCGCCTTCATGCAGCTTATCGAGGTGCACAACCTGCCCCACCTTCTGAACCTGAGACAGGATGCCGCTCTGCTCCAGCGGCAGCGAGACCTTTGCCGGAAGGTGCTTGCTGAGCGACTGGGATGCCACCATCCGCAGCTCACGGCTTTTGGGCTCGAGAACAAACAAGGCCGTGGTGAACGCCTCAAGGATATTGCTGAGGAGACTGACCAGGGACTGGAACGGACTGGATTCCATGGCTAAGACTCACTGTGCTCAAGGATTCAAACGGAAACCGGGTGGGCTTCCACAGGGAGTGCTCGCTTTTCATGCCTGCCGGTCACCGGTGCAGCCCACGGACGTTTCAGTCCACCGTTTGGCTCTCCCCCCGTTTCTGCGGCCCAAACAGACCGACGGGGGCGGGCTCAGTCTCACCGGCTTCCATACAACCATCTGCTGGACTCAGGTCCTCAGCTCAATCGCCTGCCGGAAAGCTCTGCACAGGATGATTTTTTGAATAGTTGAGAAGGGCAAAAAAGTAAAGCGAGAAACTAATGGGAAAAATCACGATCTTGCCGGACACCTTGTGCAATCAGATCGCCGCCGGAGAAGTGGTGGAGCGCCCCGCTGCGGCTGCCAAAGAGCTCATGGAGAACAGCATTGATGCCGGAAGCCGCAGGATCAGCCTGACTCTGATTCAGGGCGGCCGGAAAGAAATCCGGATTGTCGACAATGGGTGCGGCATGTCCGGCGAAGATGCACTGCTCGCCATCGAGCGTCACGCCACGAGCAAGGTGCGGACGGTAGAGGACCTGAGCCGTGTCCGGACCCTGGGCTTTCGGGGCGAGGCACTGCCCAGCATCGCCGCCGTCAGTCGATTCGAGCTCGTGACCCGTGAAGCGAGCTCCATTGCCGGAACCCAGATCCGCATTGAAGGAGGAATCATCCGCGGTGTCAAGGAGACGGGCTGCCCCCCCGGGACGCTCATCACCGTCCGGGACCTGTTCTTCAACGTGCCGGCCCGCCGAAAGTTTCTGCGAACGGTCGACACCGAGCTCTCCTATATCAGCGATCAGTTCCTGAGGCTGGCCATGGCGCACCCCACTATTCATTTCCAGATGATGCACGGGGAGCGAACCCTGTATGACTGGCCCGTTGTCAAGAGCCATGAAGCCCGTGCGGGACAGGTTCTGGGGCCGGAACTGGCTACGAAGCTGCGCCCCATCCACTGCGAGTTGCCATCACTCTCCATCCGGGGCCTTGCCAGTCCCCCCGAGCTCCAGCGAGCCGGCTCGCAGATGCTCTATGCGTTCGTCAACGGCCGTCCCGTTCGGGACCGAACCCTCAATCACGGCATTCTCTCCGCCTACGATTCCCTCCTCCCCAAGGGCAGGTTCCCCGTCGTGGTGCTCTTTATGGAAATGGCCCCAGAGCTTGTGGACGTGAACGTTCACCCGACCAAACGGGAGGTGCGATTCCGTCAACCCGGAGATGTCCTGGACGCCGTGCGACGGTCGATTCGCGAAGGCCTGGAAAGATCACCCGCTGCGGTGGGCGCCCCGACTGTAACGGCATCATCCTCTTTTTCGCGAGTCCCGCCCCAAATACATCCCGCCGGGCATCTTTGGGGGCGGGAGGACCAAAGCGACCTCAAGGATGTCACCGGCACACCCCTGCCCCAATCCGCCACGACTGCGCCCGTCCAGATGAACGCCTACTTTGTGCAGAGCTCCCCGCTCCGCCCCGAACCCCTTGTCCCTCTGCAGGCGATCGAGCAAGAGCCCCACCCTATCGGAGACGAACCCCGGTTCAGCCGGTGCCGTCCCATCGGCCAGGTCATGAACACTTACATCCTTCTCGAGGACGGAGACGGCCTGATCCTGGTGGACCAACATGCAGCCCACGAGCGCATCCTCTTCAACGAGATTTCGGCCCAATCGCACCGCGATGCCGGCCAGCGGCTCATGCAGTCCGTCGTCTTCGACCTCATGCCCCGCCAGGCGGCGGTCCTCCGGCAGTGGCTTCCACAACTGGGTGAAATGGGATTTGAAATCGAATCGTTCGGGGGAGACAGCTTCACGGTTCAGGCGGTGCCCGCGGCCTTGAGCCGCATGGCGCCCGATCTCATTCTGAGGGATCTGGTCGAGAAACTGCCGGAGGAGGAAACGTCGCCGCGGATCGATCTCTGTACCAGGCTGGCTCAGTCCGCTGCCTGCCACGACGCCATCAAAGCTGGCCAGAGACTGCACCCCGAAGCGCTGCGGAGGCTCATGGAGGCCCTGGACGCAGCCTGCATCGCCTCCACATGTCCACACGGGAGGCCCGTCTGGATCCGGCTCACCGGCAAAGAAATCGCCCGCATGTTTCAGCGGACCTGATGCCGATGCTGTCTACCCCGCATCGAGCTCGCGCTCCAGGCGGGCGATGTTGTCGCGGGCAAAGTCGATCCCGGGGTCGAGTTCCAGCGCCATTTTGTATAGTTTGACGGCTTCCGCCTTGAAGCCGAGTTCTCGCAGGTTTGAGCCGATGTTGGCATAGTCGATGGCCGAGCCCGGATCGATCTCGATGGCGCGCTCAAAGGCGGCGATGGCCTCGTGGTGTTGCTTCAGCTTGAAGTGGCAGAATCCCCGGAGGTTGTAGATTTCCTTGAGCTCCTTGTTGAGTTTCTCTGCTTCGGCCAGGGCTTCCAGGGCTTTGGGATACTCCTCCATGTCCTTGTAGCAGGAACCGATGTGCACATGGATGCTGGCGACCTCGCGAGGGTCCGGATTCTGCCCGAGGGCTTCCTTGAAAAGCTTCAGAGCCGATTCCACGTCTCCTTCCAGCTCGAGGCCGTGGGCCATGAAGAACGTGAGATCATAGCGTGGCCCGAAGAGCTTGAGAAGCCGGTCCATTTCTCTCCCCATGCGTTCCCGCCCGACAGTCCGCAGCATGATCCGGGCTGCATGCTGCGGAAAATCCGTGTCACGGGTACGATCCAGGAAGTGGGCGCCGGGAACGATGGTGTAAACCGCGGGCACACCCACTCTCGGGTGGGTGACATTCACCACGAAGACCTCGAGACCGATTCGCGACAGCGCTTCGACGCACCCGTCGATCTCCACCCGCAGGTTGTCATGGTCCAGGTTGGGAAGCGAAGCGATGGGAACCTTTGCGTCGTTTCCCATCAGGTAGCGGGCCTCTTCCAGGTCCGAGTATTTGGGAAGGGTCGGCTTGTAAGTAGTATGCGTCTGAAAATCCCCGGCCAGCTGGGCAATCTCCGTCAAGGCCCGGCACAACGATTTCTCGGGATTGGGAGTAGTGCCTGCCGTGAAGATGATCTCGCTCAACTCGGGGAAAGTCGCCGGATCGTAGGCCAGGGCCCCCACGGTCGGGATGCCCGTGTCCAGTGAGAAATCGCAGAGATGGAGGCGGATGCCCTGCCGCAGGAACCTCTCCACCAGCTCAACGGCTGCGGGGTCCCGCAGGCTCTCGGGATCGATAGAGGGCGTTCTGAGCCCCCCGTAGCTCACCACGGACCCGACGTGCCGCTCCACCACTTCGCAAAGACTCTGCAGGATGGCTTCCTCCAGGGTATTCCCCGCAGCCGGCCCGTTGTATTCGTTGATGAGATAGAACCAGTCGATGGGAATCCACTGGTCCTCCCCCCGAGTGAGGTTTCTGGCCGGCACCCACCGCAGAGGAAAATCCTTCAGAAGCTCCAGGCAGAGGTCTTCAGGGGTGATTTCGTCGTGGAGCGACCGCTTCAGCAGCTCCGGCCGAATCGCTCGGGGAGCCAGTTCCTGGAAGGCGTGCGTCGGAAACGGCGTCTCCCTGATGAACGAGAAAAAGCTGAAGCGCTCAATGAGCTCCATGAGGGCGCTCGCCTCGGACTGAGCGGGTGTGGCGCCTTTGCCCATCTGCTTCTGGGTTCCCGTCACCCGGCTGGCGTCCTCGCCGCACAGACTGATGTACACCGGGATGCCGAGACGCCCCGTGTCGATGCGCATGGTGCGCGCCAGGATCCGGAGATCGATCTGGTTCAACCTTTCACGCGCCCAGGCGAGCGTCTCTTCGGGGGTGCGAACCTTGTCCTGATCATGCCTGAAGGTTTTGAAACAATCCTGTATGACAACATTGGATGACATGAATTCTCCTGGGGCTGCAGCTCACCGGTCATGCAGAGCCCACACCCGATGACCTGAAAATGCCTGTGGTTTCCCTGAGGTATGCTTCATTGGCTGGACCGCGCCCCATCCGCCTCATCCGCAAACCTTCGGATGAGGGCCAGCAGGCTGCCAGCCGCCCGGGCGTTTTGATAGGGGCGGGGGATTCCCTTGATCTTGACGAAATCCGCGAGGTTCCGCGGCCGTTGGAGGGCGAGCCGCACCATGGCGTCATTGCTCAAAACACGGAAGGGAGCCCGGTTCCGGCGCCGGGCCTCGTGTTCCCGAAAGAGATAAAGGGCCTTCAGGATTCGCTTACCCGCGGGGTCGAGCGAGCGGGCGCCCTGAATGTGGATGAAGCCTTCGGCACGGAAGTCCCTCGTGGGGATCTCCTGCTGGCAGGCTTTCTCAAAAGCTTCCCGGGCTGCTTCCCAGAGCCCCTGCTCCACCAGTTCCGCTGCCAGCCGATGGCGCAGCTCGATCAAGTAATGCGTATCGAGGCGCGCGTAATCGATCTGCTCCGGGCTGAGCGGACGCCGGCCCCAATCGAATCGCTGCCACTTCTTGTTCAAAGAGACGCTGAAGTGCCGATCCAGGATATTCGCCAGCCCGAGCTGGGAGTACCCCAGGAGCTTGGCGGCAATAGCCGTGTCGAAAAGATTGGAAATTTCGAGATTGAAGTCCCGCTTCAAGCCCACGACATCATTGGATGCCGCATGAAGCACCTTTTCGATGCCCGGACTTCTGAGGATCTCCGTCATTCCCTCCAGGCTCTTCACCGCCAGCGGGTCCACAACGAAATCCTGATCCCCGGCGGATATCTGAATCAGGCAGACCCGCTCGTAATAAGCGTAAAAACCGTTGGATTCGGTATCCACCGCGATGAACGAAGCACCCGCCAGCTCCGTAAGAAGACGTTCCAAATGCTTCGTATCCCTGATGACAACGGCGGGCTTCATCCCCAACTTTTCCACATCCCGTCCCTATGGTAAAAATAGCGCCGAAGGGAGGTCGGACGATGCCTCGAAAACACAAGAAGAAGACATCTCCTCACCAGCGCTCCACGACACGACATCCCGAGGCTCAGGGCTTCTATACTCCTTTTGTGGACTTAGATCAACAGCTTACAAAGAGCACTCCCCGGGAGAGCCTCCAATCGATTACGCCCACCATGCCGGAGTCTCCCCCTCCGCCCCGGAAATCCGTGAACCGCGAAGAATCGATCTTTCTCGAGGCCATGTCCGATGTGATGCCGCTGAACCGCCCGGACCGCGTGCGGATTCCCCCACCCCCCCCCCCCCCCTCGCCCCCCCCCATACGTTAAGTGGAAGTGCAGGAGGTGGCGAACCACCAGAGCCACCGGGGG
>CAZEOY010000022.1:7706-13715 GCA_964513835.1 uncultured Syntrophobacteraceae bacterium | reverse complement strand
GGAGATGGCCTTTCTGGCCGACGAGACGGCGCCCCACCCTTTCTACACCCGAGGGTTCATCCTGCAGGAGGAGGAGCGCGTCCCCGAGCTCATCAGCCGGGCCTATACTCATGAAAACGCGGCCCGCACCCTGCTGGTGAAAGGAAGCTGCGACCTGGTCGCTTCGCGGCAGGGGGTCTTGGAGAGAATCTGCGAGCCCGTCGTGGAAGCCATGGAGCCCATCGGCGGTACGGGAGACACTTTGACGGGTCTCGTTTCCACCCTCGTCGCGGCCGGCCATCCTGTCCCACAAGCGTGTGTGCTGGCCGCCAGGGCCAACCGGTGGATGGGCGCCCTCGCCAACCCAACCCCCGCCACATCCGTATCGCATCTGCTTCCTTCGATACCCGAAGCCCTCACAAAAGCTTTCTCGAGCAGGATGCTATGAAACGGCAGACGCCCACATCTTCCCTCTGGGTGCGCTGCGAAGACCGCAAGGAGACGGGAGATTACCGCATATGAGTCTTGCCATCATTGAGAAACTGACATCTCTCAGCGAGAAGAACCTCGCCGCCATCGAAAAGGCCAAGGAAGGCGGCAGAAAGGCGGTGGGCCTCTACTGCCTCTACGCGCCGGTTGAGCTGGTGGTGGCGGCGGACGCCATTCCCCTCCCGCTCTGCGGGACGCGCAACGATCCCATTGCCGATGCCGAAAAAATCCTGCCGCGGAACCTGTGCCCTCTCATCAAGAGCAGCTTCGGCTTCGCCGTGACGGACACGTGCCCGTTCTTCCATTTCTCGGACTTCCTCATCGCCGAAACCACCTGCGACGGGAAGAAGAAGATGTTCGAGCTTCTGGAGGATTACCGCCCCCTTCACGTCATGCAGCTCCCCCAGAACCAGGACCCGGAAAGCTCGCTGCCCTTCTGGCTCGACCAGGTACGCCTGCTGAAGGATCGCCTGGAATCCGAGCTGGGCGTGACCCTCACCGACGAGAAGCTGTCGCGCGCCATTCGGCTCATGAATCGCGAGCGGCTGGCCCTGAAGGAGCTCATGGACCTCCCCCGGCACAAGCCCTCCCCCGTGAGCGGCATGGAGATGCTGACCATCAAGTTTCGCCTGGGCTTTTTTTCGGACAAGGAGACGGTCTGGAGCCTGATCCGGGAGGCCACAGAAGAGATCCGCGGGAGGGTCCAGCGTGGGGAGAGTCCCTTCACGGAGAAAACGCCGCGGGTCCTGCTCACGGGGACCCCCGTCGGGCTGGGGTGCGACAAGGTCCTGCGGCTCATCGAGGAGTGCGGAGCCAACGTCGTCGTCATGGAGAACTGTAGCGGCTACAAGAAGTTCTTCACCGTGAGCGAAAACAGCGACCCGCTTCGGGCGATCGCGGAGCAGTACCTGAAGATTCCCTGCTCCTGCATGTCGCCAAACCCAGGGCGTGTCGACCTTTTGAATCAGCTCATCGAGGAGTTCCGCGTTGATGGCGTCGTGGACCTCACCTGGCAGGCCTGCCACACGTACAACGTGGAATCCCATGTCGTCCGGCAGCTCGTCGAGGACCGTCATGGACTGCCGTTCCTCCAGATCGAGACCGACTACTCCGAGTCCGACACGGAACGGCTGCGGGTCCGCATCGAAGCCTTTCTCGAACTCATGCAGTAATCAGAACGCCTCTTCAATGAGCCTGCTGAACAAGGCCGCATCCTGGAGGGACATTCTGTCCATTTCCTGAACGATCCGTCCCTCACTCAGGACAAAGAGCCTGTCTGCCAGGCGCCTGGCCTGCCTCAGGCTGTGGGAAACCGCCGCGATGCAGTAGTCTGTTTTGAGCCGCAGAAGGAGTTGCTCGATCTTTTCGGATGCCCTGAAATCCAGGGACGCGGTGGGCTCGTCCAGGAGCAGGACCTGGGGACCCAAAGCCAGTGCACGCGCGAGGCACAACCGCTGCTGCTGCCCCCCTGAAAGCGTCGCAGCGCTCTCTCGAAGCCTCCCTTTGACCTCGTCCCAAAGGGAAGCTTCGCGAAGCGCCCATTCCACACGTCCGGTCAGGGCGGCGCCGCTCATCCCAAGGGCCACCCTGAGCGGCATGGTGAGATTCTTCTCGATGGAGAACGGCAGAATCGCGGGAGTCTGAAAGACCATCCCCACCCGCCTTCTCAGATCGCTGGACGACAGCCCACCCCCGTAAACCTCTCGACTCACCCCATCCAGGCGAACCCGAACCGTCCCGCGAGTGCGGCAATCCGGAAAGCAGTCGTTCAAACGGTTTATGGCTCTCAGAAGAGTTGACTTCCCTGAACCCGAGGGTCCCACGATCACCGCCAGCTCACCGGGTGAAACGGACAAATTGATATCGGTCAGAACAGGTTTCCCCGAGAACCCAACTGACAAATGCTCAATGGAGATAGCCGGCACCTCTATGGTCTCTGCCACCTTTTTTCAGCGCTTTTCTGTATTAGGAATGCAGCGAGGAACAGAACTCCCGTCAAAACGAGGAGAACGAGGGCCGTTGCGTACCCCTGCTCGAGCTCGACGGAAGTTCTATGCTCCGCGGCGATGTAATAGATCCGGAACGGAAGTGCCTCGAACTTGTCCGAAAGGCTCCTCGGAACCCCTGCACGGGCAACGGCTCCCGTCAGGAGGATGACCGCCGTGTCCTCCGAGGCCCGACCGATGGAGAGGATGACCCCGCTCAGGATGCCCCGGCTTGCCTGAGGCAGCAGCACATGACGAATGCACTGTGACTTCGTGAAACCCATGGCGGGTCCGAGCATGCGAAGGTTCTCGGGCAAGGCCTCCATCGAGGTTTGAGTCGTTCGAATCACATAGGGCAAAACAAGCAGGCCGATGCACACACCGGCGAGTAGAAGGCATGTTCTCGCTTCGGGCATGAAGGTCTTTCGCAGGAAAAGAATCAGGGTAAACCCAAAGAGCCCCATGACAATGGAGGGAGTCCCCGAAAGCAGGTCGATGGGAAGCTCGAGAACACTCCTGGTGCGATTCGATGCGTACTCCGAGAGGTAGACCCCGCTGGCTGTACCAACGGGGATCGCGAGCATGCACGAGAGTCCGACCAGAAGGGATGTTCCCACAATGGCAGGCCAGATGCCGTCGAATACGGGCCTCCTTCCGGTAACAGCGTCAAGCCATGGCGTGTTCCCAAATAAGAGGGCTGAATCGATGCTTCCCAGCCCGCGCAGCATCAAGAAGCTCACGAGGAGCAGGACCGAAAGCAGAGCCACAGCGCCGGAAAACCAGGCGAGACCTACGAGGAGATGGTCCGACTTCCTATTCATGCCCGTGGCGCCTACCGTTGGTGCCTGTCTTCCGGATGATGGAACTGATGACACCCGTCAGCAGGAAGAGGACGAGGCCCGAGGCAAAAACCGACTGGTAGGCCATGCTGGTGCTGTCAGTGGCGAGAACCAGGGCGATATGGGACGTGAGGGTGCGGACGGACGCAAAAAGCGAGTGAGGCAGCTGAGGAGCATTCCCGGCCAGCATGAGGGAGATGAGCGTGTCGCCGATGGCACGGCCGAACCCGAGAACAGCCGCGGTGATGAGTCCCTCCCTTGCAGCGGGAATGAATACATGCCGGACTTGCTGGATGTTCGTGAGCCCCATGGCCTCCGAGGCCAGGCGAAGCGTGGGGTCGAGCTGCTCGAGCCTTGCCTGAAGCACCAGGACTATGGTGGGCATGATGAGCAGGCTCAGCGTGATGCCTGCCGTGAGCAGAGAAAAACCTGTGCCGGCTTCAAACCAGGCTCGCATGACGGGGACGAGTAGAAACACGGACACAAAGCCGTAGATCACCGTCGGAATGCCGGTCATGAAATGGATCAAAGTGCGCAGAAACCGTGCAACTCTCCTGGGCGCAAGGGCGTAGGTGAGGCAGCAGATTCCGACGGCCAGGGGAAAGGCGAGTGAGAGCGAGAAGCCGGAGAGGACAAGCGATGTCACAAACATGGGGAGAATACCGTACCGGCCTCCGAAAGGCTGCCACTCCGCCGTGAGCAACTCGGAGATCCTTCCGGCGGTGAAAAGCGGAAAGGAGAAATACAACAGCAGCAGGAGAATCGACAGGATCGCCACAGAGGAAACCCCTGTGGCGATCCTGAGCATGCCTTCGAGCCACCTCCCGGTTTGGGCCTCCCGGGAATGCGGCCTGGTGGGCTTGCTGGTGCTGCCTTCCATCCGGTTATTGAGCCTTCAGCGGGATGTATCCGTGCTTCCTGGTGATCTCGGCCCCTTCGGAGCTCAGGATGTAGTCGATGAAAGCCTTCACGAGGCTGGAAGGCTCGCCCTTGGTGTTCATGTAAAGCTTTCGGACAACCGGGTAGCTTCCGTTCATGGCGTTTTCCTGTGAAGGCACGACGCCATCCAGGGCAGGCGCCTTGACGCTCTGATCGATGTGCCCTATGCCCACATAGCCGACAGCGTTCTTGTCCTGGGACACCGCGACTTTCATGGCCCCGTTGGATGGGACGATATTGGCTGAAGCGGCCACGGGGCCTTTCTTCAGAAGCTTATCCCAGAAAACCTCCCGGGTCCCGCTCGCTTCATCCCGGCTGAAAAGATGCACGGGGCCGTCCTTTCCGCCAACATCCTTCCAGTTGGTGATCTTCCCTGCAAAGATATCCCTGACCTGCTCCGCTGTGAGCTCCGTGACCGGATTCTCCGGGTGGACGACCACCGCCACTCCGTCCACGGCAAAGGCATAGGACTTCAGCCCGAACTTGGCGATCTCCTCTTCCGAGAGCGCTCTCCCTGTATTTCCTATATCCACAAGGCCTTCCCCCACCTTCTGGACGCCAATGCCGGTCCCTCCCCCCTCAACCGTAATCCGTATTTTCGGATTGAAGGTCGAGATGTTCTTGGCCGCATCGTTCATGACCGGGATGTGCGCAGTCCCCCCGGCGATACTGATGGATCCCTCCAGCCCGGCAAACGGATCCAGGTCAGCACAAAGGGCCGCACTCGAAAATATGAGAGCCCCCAAAAGAACCAGCACCGAAAGCTTCCCCATTCTCCTGCACTTTTTCATCTTTTCCCCCTCCTCAGACCAGTCCCAAAACGGCATTTCATTGACTTTCCCTCTGCCCGGACTCCTCTGCAGCGACATTCCTTCCGTGGAGCGCCGCCCCAAGTGCTCCAATCATGTCCGGGTTTTCAGGGACGATGAGCTCCCGACCCAGCTGCTCCTCCAGGAGATTCCGCACGCACGGGTTGTGGGCCACGCCGCCCGCAAAGACCACGGGATGGTTCACTCCCACGCGCCTCAGCATGGAAAGCGTGCGCTGCACGATGGCCAGATGCAGCCCCATGGCGATGTTTTCCGCTCGCTCGCCCCTGGCCATGAGCGATGTCGCCTCGCTTTCCGCAAAAACGGTGCACATGCTGCTGATCTGGATGCGTTTATCGGACCTCAGCGCATACGCTCCGAATTCCTCGAGGGGGACCTGGAGCGCGGCGGCCATGAATTCCAGGAACTTGCCCGTCCCCGCGGCACAGCGGTCGTTCATCTCAAACTTGGATACTCTCCCGTTTCCCTGGAGGGAAATGACCTTGGTGTCCTGGCCTCCGATGTCGAGGACCGTCCTCGCCTCCGGAAACAACCGGCTCGCCCCCAGGGCGTAGGCCTGGATCTCGGTGATGGTCGCGACGTTCCGACTGGCGAAAGACTCCGCCAAGAGCTTTCGGCCATAACCCGTGGCGACGATCCTCTCCGCATCCACTTCCCGCAGGATCTTCCCGCACTGGCCCAAGGGATCGAAAGTGGTGGCGACCTTGACCTGGTACACCGGTCCGCCTCCATTGAGCAACACCAGCTCGATGGATCGCGAACCGACGTCGATTCCGGCGACGCTTCCCTTATACGCCATGAAATGCTGCTCCCCCCGACAGCCCTGATCCGTGCTCTTGCATGGATGGTTCAACGGATCATCTCGACGAAGGCCTCGACCCTTGTCTTGAGCTGCTCCACATCTTCCATGCTGTAATCGGTCTCGATGGCCAGCATGGGGATGCCCGC
>CAZEOY010000022.1:0-7696 GCA_964513835.1 uncultured Syntrophobacteraceae bacterium | reverse complement strand
GCGCTCTTGAGGGCCTTTTCCACCTTGAAGGCTTCCACGGCGTACGGTGTACAGAAGGAGAGCCCGTAATGAACGACCCCGTCGGCCTTGAGCCCCCTCGCCATGCCGACAATATGGTCCAACCGCTCGGTGTTGGGCGTGAAGCAGGCGCAGTCGATGCGCATATAACGGTCTACGAGGGCGTTCAGGAGCTCGTCCATGGTCTGGCCGTTCTCGTCCACAAGGTCCCGGGTATTCCGCGTCCCGATGCAGGACTCCTCCCCGACGATGACCGCTCCCGAGGATTCGATGATGTAGGGCAGCTTCCAGTTGGGAACCGCCATGGGGCACCCGGAAAGCATGAGCCGCGGCACATCCCTGGGGGCAACCCCCTTTCCTGCCTTCACCTGCTCTTCGAGCTCATCGCAGAGCTGGCCGATCTTTTCCGTGAACCGCACGGGATCGTCATAAAAGCTGATCTGATTCACCAGGAGGGCGTCCCGGCCCGAGATCGGCGCCGGGCTCGCGGCTCTCAGCCCGTTCAGACGCTGAAGCACACGGCGCCGGTCGTTCACCAGTCGGATCGCTTCCCGGAGCTTCGGCACCGTGATGCTCTTTCCCGTCAACTCCTCGATGCGATCCTTGAAGCGCAGCACCTCGGCCCGCCAGAGATCATGGTCGCAGGCATTCTTCATCTGGGGGATTTCCATCACATAGATGGGAGCGTAATCGGCAAAAACCTCGTAAGCTTTCTTCTTGCCGTCACAGGTCGTCTCCCCAACCACCAGGTCGCAGGATTCGATGTAGGGGCAGAGCCTCGAGAGCTTGAAGCCCACAAAGGACTTGATGAGGGCGCACGTGTTCCGGGGAAGGATCTTCTCGGCTGCGTCCGTCCCGGCCTCCGCCCCGGCGCACAGTCCCACCTGGACCCCGTCGGCCGCGAGCACGATCTCCTCCGGCACAAACACGCAGAAGGTGCCGACCACCTTCCTCCCCTGGGCCTTCGCATCCTGGAGCTCCTTGATCCGCAGCCCGTGAACCTCCGTGAGAACGAAATCGAGGTACTCCATTCCCCTGAGCCTTCCCTGCTGGCTCATGTAGATGTCCCCGTAGAATTTGCCGAGCACCTGGAGCAGCCCGGCATGAGCGTCCAGGTCCAGGTTGAGCTTTTCCCACATGGCGTCGTAAGATGTTGACATGAGTGTAATCTCCTTGGGTGGTCAATTCATTCCGATAGAGGAATAGCTTTTAACGTCTAGGTCACCGCCTCCTGATTTTCCAATTGGAAGTTTCGATGGAAATACGGATAAGCTATCGTCGGAATTGATCCATAGAGGCGATTGCTGACCCTGAAGCCGCTCTCCAGGAATGACGAAAAGCGTGACGCCGTGCGGGTCATGACAAGGTGAAGCGCTCCCGCGGCCAGATAAACCTCGTAGGCGCGGAAGGTTCGCGTGTAGACCAACTGGCTCACGCGGGCCAGCTCCGTGATGGCCAGGACCGAAACGAGGGAGGACTCATTGAGCAAAGCCGAAAAGCAGTTGACCAGAGGCGGGATGGCGAGTGAAATGGCCTGGGGCGGAATCACGGGGAGCATGCTCCTGCCCCGGGAAAACCAGAGAGAGAAGGCGGCGTCCAGCTGCCCTCGCCACCGTGTGCCGGGGGCAGGATCCTGAATGAGCGGGGGCGGGAAGGACGCGTGCGCGGTTGTCGTGCGTGACGTCATGCTTCGGCGGCGAATGCGCGGAGACCGACGGCGTCATTTCTTGAAATGGAACAGATAGACCCAGGATCGCTTCCCGGTCGGAACGATTTTCTTCATCGCCTTCTCCGCCTCCTCCTCCGTCACTCCGCTGGCAACGATCAGGCCCTGCAGTATGGCAAACCAGCCTCCGTTGATATCCATCTTGCGGAATTCCTTGCCGTAGTGCCGAGCATGGTTCTTGCCCATGATCTGATGATAGGCTGTCAGCATTTGCGGATTGTTGTGAGTGAGATCCCAGATTTCCTCCTGGTATTGTTGCCGGTTGCGTTCATTCTTGAGATAGAATTTCAGCATTTCGAGTTCGCTGGGCGCCTCTTCGGATTCGGGTGAATAGGGAAGACGGGTAACAATCCCATGTTTTGCCTTCGCCTGCTGAAAAACGTCGTTGATGCTTCTTCGTGCACCGCTGCCGAAGGTGATCCTGTAGGAGCTGATCAGGCCATCGTAGATGATTCTTTCTTTGAATGGCAACAACACCGCCTCAACCATAACGGGAAGCCTTGAGCCCAAAATGATCTGGAGGTCATCCTGCAGCGCACAAACCCCGTATGGAATCTGGCCGACCTGCTCGAAAAAGACGGTATGGCTCTTCAGGTAGGCTACCACGAGGAACCTGCCCTCGATCCGATGTCGGCGCCATTGTCCAACCAGTTCAAGCTCCCTCCCGTCGAGTTTGAACGGATTCGCTTCCACAAAGGAATCCAGGAGCGTGTCATGCTTCCACATGGCATCCCGGATCTTGATCTTGTCATCGAGTTCCAGGTTCCTGATCTCATCCAGGCTCCGGGCGGCTGGAGCCAATTTCAGCTCACGATTCACATGGAGAAGCAGTGCAGACTGGATCTTATAGAAAAGCTCCGTATCCTCGGCTGATAGCTTCATGAGTGCTTCCCTCCTCTCATACCATTGTGTGCCACACCGTCTGACAACAACCAGCGCCGGGGTCCGACCGGGTTCACCGTCTTCATTAAGCCAAGATGGAGCACTCTGAAAGCTGAAAACGCACAAGGGCGGCGCCTCCGAATCATTTCCTTCATGCGTGTCCGGACTTTCAGTATTTCGTGTCGGCAAGATGCCCTCCTCTCAGAGTTTATAAAAAAGGCTTCGCTGCGCGAGTTCGACATTCCCGCGAAGGCGGAAATCCAGGACAGATGAGCGTTCCGGCCCCCCGCCCTCGCGGGGGTGACGATATTGAGTACACTATTCAGACACCTTCTCAGACTTCTCGCCGGAAGTGTAAGTTTGCAGGAAACCTGGCGTGGTGGTATAGGTCACAGACGATGGTTTAGAGAACATGCACAGGGGAATTTCGCTGTTGACATGGGGCTGAGCTTCGCACCCCAACTCCCTGCAATTCAGCGTCAGTCCGATACAGCCGGCTCACCCGGTTGCTGAAAAAAGTCAACTTCAATAGCGGCGCTCGCTGAGTTGCCGCTCAATCGGGAATACGGAGCATGGAAGATCTCGGTGGTAAGGTGACTCAGTTTTTTGAATTCTTCAGCACTCAGAGCCTGGAGCGAATGGCGGGTTTCTTGAAAGAAGATGCTCGCCTCTTCTTCCCGAAGACTCAGCCCCTGATCGGAAAGCAGAAGATACTCAAGTTCTTCCAGATTCTTTTCCGCCAGTATCCCGAGCTCACCTTCACGATTGTGCACACCATTGCCCAACACGATAAGGTCGCCGTCCACTGGACCAACAAAGGAATCACCAGGAGAAATGAGCCCTATGAGAACGAGGGAGTCACCCTGTTCTTCTTTGAAGATGGGCTGGTCTCCCTGATGAGCGACTTTTTTAAAGATACTGGAAAGTTCTGACCACGCCCAGCCATCGACCTCCCATGGCGCCGGTTGTCATCGCCCCAACTGAGCGAGGAGCCTTTGGCTGTGAGGCTCAGCCAAGGAATGCGGTCTATTGCCTGTGCCTTCGCTCTGCGAGACTGTCCCCACAACCGGCGCTTCCTTCCCCGGATCCAGTCATCAAAGCAAGGCAGGAAGGAGATTTCCCATGAAGTGGATCACACGTTCCCATGTACACGTGGACCGGGTCGCATGTCCCTGGTTGATCACACGGTTTGTGGATTCGGATGCCACGTTTCTCTTCGTGCCCAAGAGCAAAGTGCTGGAAGTCGCCGATGAGCAGGGAGCCATCCCTTTCGACACGCCTGGAGCGGAGCTGCATCACCGGGGTGAGCTGTGTACATTTGACGTCATCATTCAGGAATACCAGCTGACCGACAAGGCCCTTCTGCGCATGGCCAGGGTCATCAATGCGGCCGACACCGACCGACTCGATGCCGATCCCCTGGCCGCCGGCTTTGAAGCCATAGCGGTGGGCTACAGCCTGCGATATCCGGACGATCACGAAAACATCGAGCGCCAGTTCGAGGTCTACGACTCCCTGTATGCGTGGTGCCGGCTGGATGTGGCCAAGGGTGAAAAGTAGAGGGACCACATTGGAGCGGCGAAAACTCACTCGCAGTCGCTCATCTCAGATCGCCGGTTTTCTCGGCCTGGAGCGAAGCACGGTCGGCGTTCTGACCATGGTGGTGCTGGTGGGCATGGGCGAGCGAATGGCCGAGCGCTTCCTTCCCATCTACATGATGGCCCTGGGAGGCGACGTTCTGGCCGTCGGGCTGCTTCAGGCCATGGACAACCTGCTCTCGGCTCTTTACAGCTTTCCAGGGGGGTATCTCAGCGACCGCATCGGTACCAGGAGATCGCTCCTGGTCTTCAACCTGCTGGCCATGGCCGGCTTTGGACTGGTGATCGTCATCCCCGCCTGGGAGGCAGTGCTGGTCGGCGCGGTGCTGTTTATTTCGTGGTCGGCCATTTCACTTCCTGCCACCATGAGCCTGATTTACAGGGTGCTGCCGCCGCACAAACGTACCATGGGGGCGAGCATGCACTCGCTGGTGCGGCGCATCCCCATGGCCCTCGGCCCCTTGGTCGGTGGATTCTTCATCGACATGTGGGGTGAGCGCGACGGAGTGCGGCTCGCCTTCGGCGCAGCCCTGGCTATGGCCGTCGTCGCCATGATCGTGCAACAGCGCATGATCGAGGACGACGCCCCGAAACCGGCGTCCTCTGGGGACATCTGCAATCTGTCGCCGGAAAAGAACCCCCTCAGGCTACTCCGGATGATGAGCCCCGCGATGAAAGGGCTGCTGGTGACGGATATTCTTGTTCGTTTCTGCGAGCAAATCCCCTATGCCTTCGTCGTGATCTGGTGCATGAAGGTCATCGCCGAGCCGGTTTCGGCCGTGCAATTCGGCATTCTGACGAGCATCGAGATGGCCACGGCCGTGCTGATCTACATCCCCGTCGCCTACCTGGCGGACAGGGGGACCAAGAAGCCCTTCGTCCTGATTACCTTTGGGTTCTTCACGCTGTTCCCTCTGGCGCTTCTCTGCAGCCGTTCCCTGGAAATGCTTGCGGCGGCGTTCATCCTGCGGGGACTGAAGGAGTTTGGCGAGCCCACACGGAAGGCTCTGATCATGGATCTCTCCCCCGACAGCTGCAAGGCGGGCATGTTCGGGCTTTATTATCTGATCCGGGACGTCTTTGTTTCGGTGGCCGCCCTGGGAGGTGCTTTCCTGTGGCGGATCAGTCCGGAAACGAACCTCCTCACGGCCTTTGCCTTTGGAATTCTCGGCACAGTGGGATTCGCAATTTTCGGCCGCGACATCCCCGTATCCACAGCGAATCAGGGAGGCGGAAAACCTTGAACCGAACCGTGCGTCCGGGTATCCTTGCGCCTGTGCTGAATGGGTTCCGACGGTAGCGAGACCGGATTTCGAGCTTCGTCGTCATAACCATACCGAGGATTGACGGCTTCATGAACATGAAGCGTGACCTGAAGGGAGAGAGGATTGTGGCTCGAGTTGCAATCAATGTGGATCATGTGGCAACGGTGAGGCAGGCGAGACTGGCCAACGAACCGGACCCGGTGACGGCTGCGGCCCTTGCCGAGCTGGCTGGCGCCCAGGGCATCGTGGTGCACCTGCGGGAAGATCGACGGCACATTCAGGACAGGGACGTCGAAGTGTTGAGACGTACGGTCAAAACCAAGCTCAATCTGGAGATGGCCGCAACGGATGAAATGATCCGCATTGCTCTGGCCATCAAACCGGAGGTGGTCACACTCGTCCCTGAGAAGCGCCAGGAGCTCACCACGGAAGGCGGACTGGATGTCGTCCTCTATGAGGACGCCCTGAGGGACCCCATCAAGATGCTGCACGACGGCGGCATAGCAGTGAGTCTCTTCATCAATCCCGACCCCAAGCCCATTAAAACAGCCCATCGGTTGGAGGCGGACTACGTGGAAATCCACACCGGGAGCTTTGCTGAAGCCCGGAGTTTTTCCAGGCGACAAGAGGAGTACGATCGGGTGGTCACCTCGGCCAAACTCGCCCGCAAGCTGGGCCTGGGCGTGCACGCCGGGCACGGCATCGACTACCGGAACATCTTCTGGCTGAGAGGACTGTCGGAAATCGAGGAGTTCAGCATCGGCCATGCCGTGATCGCACGCGCTGTTCTCGTGGGAATGGAGCGGGCTGTCCGGGAGATGATCGAACTGGTGAATGGTTGATGGCCATTTTCGGTGTTGGAATCGACCTGGTTCGCACGGACCGTATGCAGTCGAGCCTTGCTCGATGGGGGGATCGCTTCGAGAGGAAGATCTTCACAGAGGGTGAGTCCCGGGCGTGCGCGGAGCGCAGGCATCGGGCGTCCTGCCTCGCCATGCGATTTGCGGCCAAAGAGGCCTTTGTCAAAGCCCTGGGTACGGGGATCCGCGCTCCCCTGAGCTGGCGCGACATCGAGGTGGGCAACACGGCATTGGGAAAGCCCGTTATCACGCTTTCCGAGAGGGCGCTCGAACATTGCAGCCGGCTCGGGGTTTGCGCCTGGCATGTGAGTCTCACTGACGACGGCGAGTACGGGGCTGCGGTGGTCGTACTCGAGACGGCGTGAGAACCGAACACCGGACTTGCGCCTGGAGGGTTGGCCTTGGCGAAACAATTTGAAAACATGCTGGTGACCGCACAGGAAATGGCGATGCTTGACCGGCAGACCATCGAGGAGATCGGTATCCCTGGTATCGTCCTCATGGAAAACGCGGCCCGAGGTGCTGCCGCTTTCTATGAAGAATTCATTCCGGATCTCCTGAAGCGTCGCATCACTGTGGTGGCGGGAGCCGGGAACAATGCGGGGGACGGCTTCGTGCTGGCGAGGATCTTCCACGGGCGGGGTGCTTCAGTTCGAGTCGTTTGCCTGCGTCCTCCGGAACGCCTCCAGGGAGATGCGCTCACCAACTTCAACATCCTGACGAAGCTTGAAATACCCATTCACGTCTGGAACGAATCGGCTGACTTCGGCGAGCAGTGGCCGTGGGTCCGTGAAAGCGGAGCCATCATCGACGCCGTCCTCGGCACGGGGCTCAGCAGCGAGGTGCGGGGCCTTTACCGACAAATCATCGAAGCCGTCAATGCGCTCACGAGCGTCCCCGTGCTCGCCGTTGACCTGCCGTCGGGTCTGGACGCCAGCACCGGCAAACCTCTGGGCGCCGCCATACGCGCTGCAGCGACAGCGACCTTCGGCTTCGTCAAAACCGGCCTCGTCATCGATCCGGGACAGAGGTTCGTCGGAAAGCTCAAGCGCGTGGATATCGGGATCCCCCGCGAGGTCTCACGGGCTTGCGGGATCCGGCGCTGGTGGTTGGACCAGAATTTCCTGCAGGGATGGCTCTTCCCCCGCGACCCGGACGCCCACAAGGGGACTGCGGGGCATGTGGCAGTCCTCTCGGGTTCCCGCGGCAAGACCGGGGCGGCAACACTCATCTGCCAGGGAGCAGCCCGCGTGGGTGCCGGCCTCGTGACGCTCTTCGTTCCCGAGAGCCTCAATCCCATTCTCGAGGTCAAGCTCACGGAAGCCATGACCTGGCCGGTGTCCGAGA
>CAZEOY010000021.1:1491-14055 GCA_964513835.1 uncultured Syntrophobacteraceae bacterium | reverse complement strand
GTCTCTTGCTGACCATGTTCACGACCTGGGCATGCTGGCGGGACATGAGCCCGGGGCTTCGAAACGCCCGTTGAAGGTGGAAGACCGAGTCGCAAAGATCCAGGAGCGGCTCCACGTTCGTCCGCTCTCTGGCGGCAGCCGATTCCTGCTCCCGGCGCACTTCCTCGATCAGTATGGACTGCTTCCTGAGAAGCTTCTTGAGGCTCTGGGTCTCTTCCAGGATGAGGCGTCGGGACTCCGCTGCCTCTTCGTCTCGCTTTCGCCTGAACCACTTGAAATCGCTTAACCTCATCAACCGCCCTCGAATCCTGGATGCGCTTTCACGCCCGGACCTGCCTCACCGCAAACGCGACCTGAAACCAGCCGGCGTTCAGAAACCTTGAAGATATGGAACCTGGGCTCCCCGCGGCTTTGAGCCGAAATGGATCAAAGCATCCTGACGCTTTACACGTACAACAAAGAACCGAGGAGTGCAATGCGCCTGATGCAACCTCCCGGCATCTCATGCCTCTCAGCCGTTGCCCACCTCCGCTTCTGACAGCGGCCTGCTCCGCACACTCCAAAAACCGCCCTGCCGGAACCCTCTACCAGCTTGCGGCCATGTAGTTTTCGACGGGGGCGAAATCGTCTGTCAGGATGGGCATGTCCTCGGCGATGGGGCGGGCCCAGCGCTGACTGAAAAGCCGGCGAACCTCAGGGTCCCCGGAGTCCCCGGAGTCCCCCTCACCGGGGAGCGGGTTCTTGGAAGCGACGATCATCACGTTCTGGACCACGGTTCCGTCTTCGGGATGCTGGAGCGGATAGAGCTGAACGTGGGGGAAAACCGAGGCATAGGTGCGGTATTCGGCCCTCAGGAAGCGACCCTTGGGGCCTTCGATGGCCGTGATCGTGTTCATAATGACCAGACCGTCTTCAGCCAGCATGCCGTGGAGCGTTCTCACCGTCTCAACAGTGGTGAGATGAAAGGGGACCGAATACTGGGAGTTGAAGACATCTCCCAGAATGACGTCAAAGGTATCCGTGGAGCGGTTGATGTAAGTGCGTGCATCCTCGTGGTGGATCGTCAGTCGCGGGTGATCGTCCAGGGCGAAGAAACGCCGTGCCAGATCGGTGACGCCGGGGTCCAGTTCGACGACGTCCAGGTGCAGGTCCGGGTATCGCGCGAGGGCATACTTGGGGAACGAGTATCCGCCACCCCCCAGTAACAGGCACCGCCGGGCCGATGGCTTCAGGAACCAGGCCACCTTGAAGAACCGGGTGTATTTCAAGGCCAGCGCATCCGGTTCATCCAGATACATGCCCGACTGGGTAAACCGAGGGGTTGTGGCCATGGCCTGCATGGGGCGGCCGGTCTCCGGTTCTTCGCTTCGATAGATGAATACCCGCGAGTAAAGCGTATCCAGGTCATGGAAGCCTTCGGCCCCCAAATACCCGGCGTAAGACTCCAGGCCCGCCCCGAGGAGCACAATGATCAGCAGCGCTGCAATCTTTCTGTTTCGGTCGGCGAGGGATGCGCACAGGGAAAGCAGAATCAGGACCACCGAAACGAGGAGCAGGATGCCCGTGCTCCCCATGACGGAGATCAGGAAAAAACCGGCGAAGAATGTCCCGAGAATGCTCCCCATGGTGGACAGGGCATAGAGGCGGCCCGCCGTGCTCCCGGCCTGATCCACGGCCACCATCTTGAGCCGCACCGCGTAGGGCGAAATCATCCCGAGCAGGATCGAGGCGGGAGCGAACAGAACCAGGTTGATCATCGTCGCGGCGACATAGATGGGAGTGGAATCCAACCCCCAGAAGTCCAGGATCATGGATTTGGCCACCGCCACCAAACCGGTGCAGAGCCCGGAAAAGAGGATGATACGCCCCAAAGTGGTCAGGCTCGGATTGCGGTCCGCGATGCGTCCGCCCCACCAGTAGCCCAGGCTCAGGCTGGCCAGGATCGTCCCGATAAGCGCCGTCCACACCACGATGGACGAACCGAAATAAGGCGCCACGATACGAGCGCCCACCAACTCGAGCACCATCACTGCCGCACCGCACAGGAATACGATCAACTCAAGCATTCTGTGAAGTCCACCTCACTTTCCTTATTCGGGGCGACAAGCCAGGGTTCGAGGGGGCATCCGTTGCACAAGGGCTTCTTTCGGCAGTACCGATGACCCAGCCGCACCAGGAGGCCGTGATATTCCTTGAAGAGGGGAACGTCGGGGGGCAGCGCCTCCATGAAGAACCGGCGAAGCTCCTCGTAGCGGGTCTTCTCGGGAACCCAGCCATGTCTGGAAAAGATTCGGAGGGTGTAAGCATCGACCACGAAGGAAGGTTGAGCCGCCGCGTAGAGGACAATGCTGTCCGCCGTCTCGGGGCCAATTCCGTGCATGCCGAGCAGTTCGCTGCGCAGGTCATCCATCTCCTGCGCCAGAAAACGGTTCAGGTCTCCCCGCCAGTCATGGTCGAGATGGTCGAAGAAAGCTTTGAGCCGCCTGGCCTTTTGATTGTAATACCCCGAGGAGCGTATGATAAGAGCCAGCTCGGCCTCGGGTATCACTCTGAGCGGTTCCTGGCTCAGGAGCCCGTTTTCCTTGAGGAGAGCGATGGAAAGCTTGACGTTCCGCCATGCGGTGTTCTGAGTAAGAATGGCTCCCACCACCACCTCAAACGCGGTGTCCGCAGGCCACCAGTACTGAGGTCCGAGGGTCTGAAGCAGGCGATCGTAAAGGGCAAGGAGCAGATCCGGGCGGGACGGGTTCAAGGGATGCGAACTCCCGCCAGGGGGGCTCCGCATTTGACGCAGGCTCCACCTCGAAGCCCCCGGAACCGTGCTGAAAAACCGAATCGCTCGATGAGAAGCTCGCCGCAGGCGTGGCAGAAGGTGCTCTCCCCCTCGTCACCCGGAATGTTGCCTGTGTAAACGTAGTGCAATCCCGCCTCCAGTCCGACTCTCCGCGCCATCTGCAGGGTCCCGACCGGTGTCGGGCGACGATCCAGCAACCGATAGGTCGGGTGGAAACGGCTCACATGCCAGGGGGTCTCGGGGCCGAGGGTCACCAAGAACTGAGCCAGTGTCCTGAGCTCTTCGGGATCATCGTTGAGTCCCGGGATGAGAAGGGTGGTCACCTCCAGCCATATCCCGTACTGCTTCATGCGCTGAAGCGTGTCGAGCACCGGCTGAAGGTGGGCTCCGCACTGTTCAGAATAAAACTCATCGGTGAAAGCCTTCAGATCCACGTTGGCCGCATCCAGATGAGGGGCAAGAACCTCCAGAGCTTCGGCCGTCATGTAACCGTTGCTGACAAAGACATTCCCGATGCCCTCACGGTGGGCCTTCTCAGCGACATCCAGGGCGTATTCCATGAAAACCGTTGGTTCGGTGTAGGTGTAAGAAATAGTCGCACAGCCGCTCTGGACCGCTTCACGAACCACGTCCCCCGCGGGAGTGCGTCTCCCGGGGATTGCATGGCGTTCCCGAGGAAGTTGGGAAATATCGGCATTTTGACAGAACAGGCAGCGAAAATTGCATCCTGCGGTGGCAATGGAATAACTCCTGGAGCCTGGATGGAAATGAAAGAGAGGCTTCTTTTCGATGGGGTCGACATGCTGGGCGATGACCTGTTCATAAACGAGACTGAAAAGCGTTCCTTCTTCGTTCTGCCGGACTGCACACTTTCCTCGCTTTCCCGGCTTGATCCTGCATCGCTGGGCGCACAGGAAACAATCCACGGCATCCGCATCCAGCTTTCTGTAGAACATGGCTTCCTTCATGCGGACCTCCATTTGCTTGGGGCATCGGCGATGTTTCCAGGTCACATGGCCGAAATCGGAAACCGGAAACTCACCTGAGCACGCAGCGGTGGCAGTGCCAGAGGTCATCCGGACCCATGGGGATGGCCCTCTCCCGGACAAGGTCTTTGCGGAGGTGCGGAAAGCCAACAGGAGGCATGATATCCTGGGCGGCCGACCGAGGACGGGAGCTCGTGCAGAAGAGGGTCCTGCAAGGTCCTCATTGTATAGCACATGTCGATGCGCATAGCGATGAAGTGACCGAAGGGCTGACAATGCATGAAATGGGATCGCTCGATGAAACGCAGATAACGCAAAACCATCAGGGGGAAGCAAAGGCAGGTCCGCCACCGCATGGGGACATGCCCGGAAAGCACTTCTCTCGCCAAGTGCTGCAGTTCATAAACTCCGAAGAATTTGGCACGTCGGTAAACGGAGGGACGCCACAAACTCTCGATGATACGCTGGGCGGATATGATCGAGTATTTGTTCAGCACCCCCAAAAGCACATGGCGCCTCGCTACACGGCAGGCCTCCTTGAGGGCCCGCCGGGGATGGTCCACAAACTCGAGTGTGGTGATCAGAGCCACGGTGTCGAAGGCATTGTCTTCATACGGCAAATCCTCTGCAAACCCCCTATCGAGTATGATCCGAGGCGGAAGCCGCTTTCGGGCCATCTCCAGCATGGAGGTTGACGGCTCGAGACCGGTAACCTGGTGGCCAAAACCGGCGAGCCACTCCAGGAAAAGCCCAGTGCCGCATCCCACCTCAAGAACGCTCTGCGGCAAAACCGGCGACCATACCCGAAGGAGGAGCTCCCTCTCGATTTCCGCAGCGGTTTTGCCAGGTTCGGTCGCAAACCATTCGTGGTATTGATGGGCATCTTCAAGGCGAAAGACGTACCCCACAGAGGCTGATTCCTCTCTTCAATCGAGCCCGGGTTCCACGGGCGGTCACAAATGGATTCAGGCCGACTCCCCGCTTGGTGAGCCATGCATATTTTACCGATTGCTGCTGCCAATTTCCAGCACCGCCCCCCTGGCTCCCGAAGTTACCATGTGCGCATACCGGGCCAGGTACCCGGAGTTGACTCTCGGCTCAGGACGCGTCCATTTGCGGCGTCGCTCATCCAGAACGTTCGATTCGACCAGCAGCTCGATCTTCTTGCCGGGTATATCGATCAGGATTGTGTCCCCTTCCTCGATCAGGGCAATGGGACCGCCAACTGCCGCCTCTGGGGAAATATGCCCGATCGCTGCCCCCTTAGTACCGCCGCTGAACCGTCCGTCCGTGATCAGCGCCACATCCTTATCCAGTCCCATCCCCACGATGGCTGCCGTGGGTGTGAGCATCTCCTGCATGCCCGGACCGCCCTTGGGTCCCTCGTAACGGATGACCACCACGTCCCCTGCCTGGATCTTCCCGCCGAGGATGGCTTCCGCAGCCGATGATTCGCTCTCGAAAACCCTTGCTCGCCCCCGGCGCTGCAGCATCTCCGGAGCCACCGCCGACTGCTTCACCACAGCTCCTTCGGGAGCGAGATTCCCGTAGAGCACTCCAATGCCCCCTTCTTCATGGTAAGGCCGGCTCAATGGACGGATCACCTCGGGATCAGTCACCTGGAACGGCTCCAGGTTCTCTCCAACGCTCTTGCCTGTCACCGTCAGGGCGTCGAGATGAATCAGGTTCCGCTCGGAAAGCACCTTCATGACAGCCTGGACACCTCCCGCCGAATTGAGATCCTCCAGAAAATGCGGTCCCGCAGGCCTCAGACTGCACAAGTGCGGAGTGCGCGTAGAAACGGCATTGAAAAGCTCCAGACTCAGGTCGATGCCGGCTTCATGAGCAATGGCGGGTACGTGCAGCACTGTGTTGGTCGAACACCCCAGCGCCATATCGACCGCCATGGCGTTCTCAAAGGCCCTCAGGGTCGCAATGTCCCGCGGGCAGACATTCTTCTGCACCAAATCCATGATCTGCATTCCGGCCATCTTGGCGAGTCGGACCCTGGCAGCGCTTACGGCCGGGATCGTCCCGTTTCCCGGAAGGCCCATCCCCAGGGCTTCGGTCAGGCAGTTCATGGAGTTGGCCGTGAACATCCCGGCACAGGAGCCGCAACCCGGGCATGCCGAATCCTCCAGTTCCGTGAGCTGCTCCTCGGTGATCTGCCCTGCCCTCAGCGCTCCAACCCCCTCGAAGACGGAGATGAGATCCACCGGCCTGCTGCCGACCTTTCCGGCCAGCATGGGACCGCCGCTGACGACAATGGACGGAATATTTATGCGCAGGGCTGCCATGAGCATCCCCGGAATAATCTTGTCGCAGTTGGGAATGAGGACCAGACCGTCAAACGGGTGAGCGGTTGCCATCACCTCCACCGAATCGGCGATGAGCTCCCGGCTGGCCAGTGAATAACGCATTCCGGCGTGGTTCATGGCGATACCGTCGCAAACGCCGATGGTGCTGAACTCCACGGGGGTTCCACCTGCGTGGCGAATACCTGCCTTTACGGCTTCGGCAATCTTGTCCAGGTGAATATGCCCCGGGATGATCTCGTTGACAGAATTCGCCACACCAATCAGAGGCCGGTCCAGTTCGGCCTGCGTGTATCCCATGGCCTTCAATAGCGACCGATGGGGCGCCTTTTCCACTCCGCTTTTCATTGCATCACTGCGCATCAGATCCTCTCCCGCATGGCATGCAGCCCACAGTGTTTGTGCATTTTATCCTCCGTTGACAGTCCAGCCCTTCGAAGCATAGTTAATGGATTCATGGTGGGGTGACAAGGGAAAAAGGGTCATGCTCATCAGGAAGAGGTCAGGGAAAACATTGGACAACGGAAAGTTAAAGTTTTATAATCCAGCCCAAGTTAATTGACTTTGTAAGTCTGTGCTACAGGAGGCCTGCAACCATGGAAGTTGAAACTCAGAAAGCTCTCTACCCCATTGGCATTGTCGCTGAGCTCTTGGACATTCACCCGAGAACGTTGAGGATCTACGAGCAGGAAGGGCTCATCAAGCCGGCTCGACGCGGAGGAAAGCGCTACTACTCCAACAACGATCTCCAATGGTTGAAATGTCTCCGCAAACTCCTCTCAGACGAGGGACTGAATATTGCCGGCATCAAGAAGCTCCTGACGATCGCTCCATGCTGGGAAATCAGGGGCTGTGGCGAAGATGCCCGCAAGGATTGTCCTGCAATTCTCAATTTTCCCGTTCCCTGTTGGGATCTCATGCCCCGGGCCTGCAAAGAGAGCCACCAGGTCTGCTCGGAGTGCGAAGTCTATCTCAACAAAATGAACCATGTTCTGGCAGCCAAATCCAGAGGTGAATCCAGAAGAGCTTAGACCTTACCAGGACAGAAAGCGGCTCCGAACCTCACGCCGGCTCAGACGATCTGCTCGTGTGGCTTTGCCTTTGCCGTCGATAACCATCACGTCATGGAAGACGAGTCGAATGCAGTCCGCTGTTGCGTTATGTACCCACAGGCATAATCATGAATGCATCGGTGAGCACTATCTTCGGACCGGTTCCTTCCAGACGATTGGGACGGTCCCTTGGCATCGATGTCATCCCGCCCAAGACCTGCAGTTATGATTGCCTCTACTGTGAATCGGGTCGGACGACCGTTCTAACCCTTGAACGGAAGGTCTTCGTCCAACCCGAGCAAGTCGTCCGCGATCTTCAACTCTACCTTGCCGACCATCCTGGTGAGGCGGAAATCCTTACTCTCTCGAGCGCCGGCGAGCCCACACTCTATGCTGCCCTAGGGGATTTGCTCGAGATGATCAAAAAGAGTTTCCCCGAACTGCCGCTAGCGGTGCTGACCAACGGATCCCTGCTATGGGACTCTTCGGTCAGAAAGGACCTCAGATGGGCAGACCTCGTCGTTCCCTCCCTGGATGCGGTCACTCCCTCCGTCTTCCGAAAAATCAACCGTCCGTTCCACGGACTGACCGTTGATGCAGTGCTGGAAGGCCTGCACGCCTTCCGGCAGGAGTTTCGAGGGCGTTTCAATCTCGAGATCCTGCTGGTAGCTCAGGTCAATGACCATCCGGCTGAGCTCAGGGAACTGGCACGGGTGATCAATGGCCTCAATCCCGATGCGGTTGAACTGAATACCGTTGCCCGCCCTCCGGCTTTTCCGGGTGTCGCAGGGCTCTCCCCGGAAGCCATGGAGGAGGCGCGCGCCTATTTCCCGGGCTCCAGAACGCGCATCATCGGAAGCTACCGGGGAAGCGGGTTGTCCCGTCCCGACGAACATTTGGAGCAGCGGATTCTCGAGCTTGTGGGAAGAAGGCCCTGCACAATGCTCGAGATGGCCCACTCGCTTTCGGTTTCTGTACTTCATATGGAGCAGACTGTTCAGAGTCTTCTGAAATCCCATCGCCTCGAAACGTATCCGCACGGAGGTGCCCTTTACTATTGCGCCGCAATGCGGGGTCATCAGCGGAACCGCGATACATGAAGCTCCATCGCGGCGGCCGCAAAAAAACCCTGTCCAGATTTCTCATTGCCATGTGGCATGTTCCGGACAGGGTATTTTTGGAATTCGTTTACACTACGCCGGCCGTCTCAATGGGCTCGGATTTCTTCCCCCAGAGTTTTTTCTGATTCAAACATGACGGGCTTCTTCTCTTCTTCCGCATCCTTGAACAGATCGGACTCCCTCTGAAGAGCCAGCGCCCGCCGGAGCACCTCATCCATGTGCTCCACGAGCTCGATATCCACCTCCTGCAGGATCTTGGCGGGGATCTCCTTAAGATCCTTGGCGTTGTCCTTGGGAACCAGCACAGTTTTGATGAGGGCCCGGTGCGCAGCCAGGATTTTCTCTTTGAGACCGCCGATGGGCAGGACCCTTCCACGGAGGGTGATCTCTCCCGTCATGGCCACTTCGCTCCGGACGGGAATTCTCGTCAGAGCCGATACAATGGAAGTGGCCATCGTGATACCGGCCGAGGGACCGTCCTTGGGAATCGCGCCTTCGGGCACGTGCACGTGAATATCCAGATTCTGGTAGAATTCAGCATCGATTCGCAGCTGCTTCGATCGTGATCTGACGTAACTCAAAGCCGCCTGAGCCGACTCCTGCATCACCTCGCCCAATTTACCCGTAATGATGATCTTGCCCTTTCCAGGCATGATCACGGTCTCGATCCCCAGGATGTCACCTCCGAACTCGGTCCATGCCAGCCCCATGGCCAGACCGATCTCGTCTTTTTCCTCCACCCGACCATAGCGAAACTTGATGATCCCCAGGTATTCCTGGATGAGCTCTTCGGTCAGTTCGATCCTGGTTTCCCTACCCTTCCGAACGACTTCCTTCGCCACCTTGCGGCACACCGAAGCGATTTCTCGCTCGAGATTCCTGACACCCGCTTCCTTGGTGTAGTGGCGGATCATGAAAAGCAGGATCTCGTCGGAGAAGGCCACGTTGTCGACGCTCAGCCCATTGGCCTTGCACTGCTTGGTCACCAGAAAATCCTTGGCGATGCACAGTTTGTCGTACTCTGTGTACCCGGCGATCTGAATGACCTCCATCCGGTCTCTCAGCGGCGGCGGAATAGCATGGAGGTTGTTGGCCGTGGTGATGAAAAAGACCTCGGAAAGATCGTAATCCAGGTCAAGATAATGGTCGTTGAATGCGCTGTTCTGTTCGGGGTCGAGCACTTCGAGCAGCGCGGACGATGGGTCGCCACGGAAGTCCATGCTCAGCTTGTCGATTTCGTCCAGGCAGAAAACCGGGTTGTTGCTCTTGGCCTTCTTCAGGCTTTGGATAATCTTACCGGGCAACGCACCGATGTAGGTTCGGCGGTGACCGCGAATCTCGGCTTCGTCCCGCACCCCACCCAAAGACAGCCTGATGAAGTTCCGATTCATGGACCGGGCGATGGATTTGGCCAGGGACGTTTTCCCCACACCCGGAGGTCCGACGAAGCACAGGATGGGCCCCTTGATCTTCTTGACCAGGGCCTGCACCGCCAGGTACTCCAGGATACGCTCCTTGGGCTTCTCCAGGGCGTAATGGTCTTCGTTCAGGATGCGTGTGGCCTCATCAATGTTGAGCTTGTCCTTGGTTTTGTCAAACCAGGGAAGCGACAGAATCCAGTCGATATAGTTCCGAACGACCGTCGCCTCGGCACTCATGGGCGACATGAACTTGAGCTTCTTGAACTCGGCCCGCACCTTTGCGGCAGCCTCCTGGGAGAGCTTCTTGCGCTTGATGCGCTTCTCGAGCTCCTCGAGCTCGCTCTTGAAGTCGTCTTTTTCGCCCATTTCCTTCTGGATCGCGCGCATCTGCTCGTTGAGATAGTACTCGCGCTGAGTCTTCTCCATCTGCTTCTTGACGCGACCCTTGATGCGTTCTTCGGTCTGAGTGATATCGATCTCAGCACGGATATGTCCGAAAAGCTTCTCGAGGCGCTGAGATACGTTGGTCATCTCCAGAAGCTTCTGCTTCACCTCAATGCTGAAGGGCATGTACGAGGCTACCGTATCCGCCAGCTTCGATGGACTCTGGATGGCCGATACCGACTCCAGAACTTCCTGTGTGATCTTCTTATTGTGCTTGGAATAGGCTTCGAAGACCGTGTGAATGCTGCGCCTCAAAGCCTCGATGGTCGTGTTGTCGTCAGCCGACTCCTCAAGGACTTCAAGCTGCACCATGAAATGGTCCGGATTCGGAATAAAATGCTGGACCCTGCACCGGTGATCGCCTTCCACCAGGACCTTCACCGTTCCATCGGGCAGTCTGAGAATCTGAAGGATGTTGGCTACGGTTCCCACCCGATAAATATCGGATTCGCTGGGCGTATCGGTCTTGGCTTTGGTCTGGGCCGCGAGAAAGATCTTTTTGTCGGATCCGGTGGCCTTCTCCAATGCATTGACCGATTTGTCACGCCCCACAAACAGCGGCACAACCATGGATGGGAAAACGACGATATCCCTCAAAGGCAGAAGCGGCATCACAAGAGGCCCAGCAACGTTCTGCTGGTCATCCTTATTGCGTGTCAGTTTGAACATAATCGACTCATCCTTAGGTTCTCGCCGGAAACTTGACTGTTCGATCCGCCCGAAACGGACTGATCTTCATTAAGCCGACTCCTGGCTCTGATTCCTGTAAAGAAGCAAAGGCACCGCCTGCTTGAGAATGACATCCTCGTTGATGATGCATTCCTGGATCTCGGGATGCGAAGGGAGATCATACATGATGTCGAGCATAATATTCTCCATGATGGACCTCAGCCCTCTCGCCCCCGACTTTCTCCTCAAGGCTTCTTTGGATATGCCGCGCAGACTTCCCTCGGTGAAACGCAGTCTCACGTCCTCGAGCTCGAAAAGCTTCTTATACTGCTTGACGAGAGCGTTTTTGGGCTCTGTGAGAATGCTCACCAACTCGTCCTCGGTAAGCTCGCTGAGGGTCGCCAATACGGGGAGTCGACCGACAAACTCCGGAATCATGCCGAACTTGATGAGATCCTCGGGCTGAACCTTGCCCAAAACCTCTCCGACATTCCTGTCCTGCTTGCTGCGAATCTCAGCACCAAACCCAAGACCTTTGACTCCCACCCGTGACTGGATGATGGTCTCGAGGTAGTTGAAAGCTCCTCCGCATATGAAAAGAATATTTGTCGTATCGATCTTGATGAATTCCTGCTGAGGGTGCTTCCTCCCTCCCTTGGGGGGAACATTGGCCACCGTGCCCTCGAGAATCTTCAGGAGCGCCTGCTGGACGCCTTCACCCGAAACATCGCGCGTGATGGACGGGCTGTCCGACTTCTTGGCAATCTTGTCAATTTCGTCGATGTAGACGATTCCCCGCGATGCCTTCTCGATGTCGTAGTCCGCAGCCTGAATGAGGCTCACCAGAATATTCTCAACATCTTCACCCACGTATCCCGCTTCGGTCAGAGTCGTTGCATCCGCTATCGTAAAGGGAACATTGAGGATTCTGGCCAGCGTCTGCGCGAGCAGGGTCTTGCCCGAGCCCGTCGGCCCGATCATGAGGATGTTGCTCTTCTGGAGCTCAACGTCGTTCTTGTCCAGCTTCAGCTCAATACGCTTGTAATGATTATGGACCGCAACCGAAAGCACCTTCTTGGCGCGCTCCTGACCGATCACGTACTGGTCGAGGATGGTCTTGATCTCCGCTGGCTTCGGAATCGACGTGGCTCGCGCCGCCTCCTCCCTTTCATACTCTTCGGCGATGATGTCATTGCACAGCTCGACACACTCATCACAGATGTACACCGTTGGGCCGGCTATGAGCTTCTTGACCTCGTCCTGGCCCTTCCCGCAAAAGGAACATCTGAGTTCCCCGCTCCGATCGTCTCGCTTCCTCGCCATTCGAACCCTCCTCATCTATCCAGACAGCACCCAGGTCATCCTCGACGCGGGATCGTGCTGCAGAAGTTCTGCACCGTAAACAAAAGATACAAGCGATTCTATTATAAACACGGGGCTCCGAATTAGCTACTTCAAAGTGACTCGCGGGCGCCCCCCCCGTCCAGCACGCCGACAAGCTTGCCCGACTGCCCGGCACAAAACCATGATTCCTTCCATCGGACAAAACGGCGGACGCCAATAGCCCTGAACCCCATTTCCCGTTGAAAGCACATCTCGTGCCAGCCCCAGGCCTTATTCCAAGGCACACACACGGCCGTTCCACCGCGGGCGGACCTCCAGGCAACCGAGGGACGGTTCAGGGCGGCACTCCATCCAACCCAGAGGCCGATCAACGGACGTGAAAGCCATGGGAACACTTCACGGCGGAAAAGACAAGTGC
>CAZEOY010000021.1:0-1481 GCA_964513835.1 uncultured Syntrophobacteraceae bacterium | reverse complement strand
AGGACTGTGATGAACGGGAGAAGAAAGGCATTGTTGGTTGAAGGGATCGAGGCAAGCAGAGGCAAGATTCCGCATGGAGGAGGAGGCGAAGTCCGCAGGTCCTATACCGGCTCCGACCGCCCCACCCCCTCCCGCGTGGGACGGGCCAGGAGGCTCTCCGAGAACACCTCTTTGTCATTTCGAACGGGGCGTAGCGGAGAGAGAAATCTCGTGAACTCGTGGCGTACGATGAACGAGATTTCTCGCTGTCGCTCGAAATGACAATTCTCGGACAGCCTCCTAGGTGACGGTCAGTTTTTGGCCCTGAGGCCCCACAAACCGTCTGGTGATCACTTCGTCCACCAAACCGTAATCCTTGGCCTGCTCCCCGGACATGAAGAAATCGCGATCGGTGTCCCGCTGGATCTGCTCATAGGTCTTGCCAGTGTGATCCATCAGAATCCGGTTGAGCTCCTCTCGCAGCCTCAGGATTTCGCGGGCCTGGATGTCCACATCCGTTGCCTGCCCCTGGAATCCACCCATGGGTTGATGCAGCATGATGCGGACATGAGGCAGAGCGTATCGCTTCCCCTTTACTCCCGCAGCAAGCAGCACCGCGGCCATGCTGGCCGCCTGCCCCATGCACAGGGTCGACACATCGGGCTTGATGTACTGCATGGTGTCGTAGATCGCCAGGCCGGCAGTCACCAATCCTCCCGGGGAGTTGATGTAAAAATAGATATCCTTGTCCGGGTCCTCGGACTCCAAAAACAACATCTGGGCGATGATTACATTGGCCACGTCGTCCGTCACAGCGGTTCCCAGAAAGATGATCCGATCCCGCAATAAGCGCGAATAAATGTCGAACGCCCTCTCTCCGCGACTGCTCTGCTCAATGACGATAGGAATGAGCGACATCCCTTAACTCCTATTCTTTTGATACCGCGGCCTCAGCAGTTGCATCGGCTTCGGGAGGTGAATCGGATACAACTGAATGCTCTTCGAGGAGACTGAACACCTTGTCCTTGATCTTGGATTCTTTGGCCTGTTCAATCAACGGACTGTCGGCATAGTCCCGCTTGACTTCCTCCAGGGGCATGCGGGCCGAGAGGACCATCACGACGGCCGAGGAGGCCTCCCCCGCGTAGGGGGCCAGGGCCTGGACGAAGGGCGGCAGGAAGGCCTCGGTGGTGAGGGCCGAGAAGCCCATCTTCCCCCGGATGAGGGGCCGGGCGGCGGGCTTGAGCTCCTTGAGGCGCTCCGAGAGCAGGCGGCCGTAGTCGCACATCCAGAAGGCGTTGACCTGGGGGTTCTCCCGGGGAACGAGCCGCAGGATCTCGTTCTTGTACGCGTCCATCCGGACCGAACAGCCGCGGGCGCACTCGGGGCAGACGGAGTTGGCGGAGGTGAGGAACCAGACCCGTTCCTTGAACCGGAACTCCTTGCTGGTGAGGGCGCCCACGGGACAGATGTCGGCCGTGCAGACCGAGTAGGGGTTGTCC
>CAZEOY010000020.1:0-14293 GCA_964513835.1 uncultured Syntrophobacteraceae bacterium | reverse complement strand
GATGGGAACCCGGCCATATCCGGTGTTGAAGCCAATGTCCCGCTCTCTCAGGTACCGCTTGACCCCTTCGGCCACACTCATGCCATACGTGCTTCCTCCCGCAAAGAACAGAGCGTGGACTTCGTGAACCAGGTTGAGGGGATTGAGGGTATCCGTTCCGCAGGTAGCAGGGGCCCCCCCGCGAACGTCCACACCGGCGATGGCGCCACCTGTGGGCACAATCACCGTACAGCCGCTCGGCACGCCGGGGAGAGCTGCATGCCCCACACGAATCCCTTCGATGGCCGTTACGGTATCGTTTTCCATGTATGCCTTCAAAAGTTCTGGAGGAGATAGCGATAGATCTCGCGCCCGATGGCCACACCGTTTTCGATGATCTCCGGACCGAAGTGTTTGCCCGTTGTGCTTCTGAAAGTGTCAAGGATCCGGACGATGCCCGTCATGCCCCATGGGAATCTCTCAATCAACTCGCGCGGAGTCAAGCCCTGATGGCTCATCATGCACCAGAGGGTATGCGTGAAGGTATCGCGCCCCCAACGGAATTTGTCGCCATCGTACAACGAATCGCTGAGCAACTGGTAGGCGGGCTTTCGGGAGCTCTTGGGAACCCTGAAGGCTTCGTGGTTTCGGATGGCTCGAGAAACGCAGCGGATTTCATCGTCCGTGAGCGAAAAGCGCTGCAATACGTGCTTGGCTTCGATGGCTCCCGCTTCAGCGTGATTCTCTTCGCCACGACGAATATCATGGAGCAGGCCGGCCATGAGGCCCAACACCATCAGCCGCTCGATCCGTGGACGCTCAATGTGAGCAGCTTCCATTTCCACACAGATGATTGCAGCCGCATCGATGCCCACCCTTGAGCTGTGAAACAGGCCGTGTCCCAGACTCTCCTGAAGCAGAGGAGCCACATGATCTCGAAGGGTGACCACCTCGCTGTGGGTGAAATACAGGCGGCGAGCCAAGGCGATGGGTGCCTTGAACCGCCGATAGAACTCCGGTACGCGGTGCCTTGAGGCAATGCGCTCGGCTTCACGCTGGAGTCTGCACGTCACTTCGTTCATCATATGTGGCCCGTTTCTTCAGAGCCTCTCACAGAGCATGCTGCGAGCCTCATCCACTCGGTGCGGGAATCACCTGCCCAAGCCTCCCATCAATGGAGCCTGAATCGCTCGGAGATGGCCCTTCTGAAACGGGGGGCATAAATAAGATCGAAGGCATCTTCCTTGCCGGGGAACAAATGGAGAGCCTGCTCCCTGACACCCTCCGCCAGTCCCTGCGCTTCGATGAGGGAGAGGTCGGTCTGCGCGATGATCCAGAGCGAGTAATCGACAGCACGCCGCAGGATGCGCAGCCGTCGATCCTCCTCTCGCCGTTCGGCCTGCAATTCGTGATCCCGATCCACTCCACCCGGGTGAGTGCTCTTCACGTCGCGCTCCATGCACACCTCCCAAAAACCGCCATGGCCTGATCCATTTCAGTCATTGTCGCCTGTGGCATTGGCGAAGAACTTGTGGTGATGCTTACCGATGCTGCAAAATACTTCATAGCTGATGGTGCCGCAAAGGTCTGCCAACTCCTCCGCCGTGATCCGGTCATCGCCCTGGCACCCCAGCAGGACCACCTCATCATCTTGCTCGGCATTCGGAACGTGAGTCACATCTACAGTAATCATGTTCATGGAAACGCGACCCACAACCGGAGCCCTCACTCCTCGAATCAGGACGACTCCACGGTTGGAAAGCATCCTCGAGTAGCCGTCATCGTAGCCCACGGGAATGGTTGCCACACGCGAGGGCACTCGAGTCACGTAGGTTCTGCCATAGCCAACGGGACGCCCCGCCGGCAACGATTTGAGCTGCAGGATCCTGGATCTGAAGGTCATCACGGGCGTAAGATCTGCAGGCCGCAGAAGCTCGAAAGACGGTTGAGACCCATACAGCATGATTCCGGGGCGAACCAGCTGAAAGTGAGCATGTGGCAGGTCGAGCAACCCCGCGCTGTTCGATATGTGGGCGTATTGAACCTCAATTCCCCGCTGATGGAACGCCTGCAAAACCCATTCAAAGCACTTCACCTGATCATCACTGTACGACTTGTCGGACTCGTCGGCGACCGCAAAGTGTGAGATCACGCCTTCGACTTCGAGTCCGTCGAGCAGGGCGATTTCATCGATAAACGCCGGCACATCATCCACCGGGACTCCCAAACGCCCCATACCGGTGTCGACCTTCACATGAACCTTCGCCTTTCGGCCTGCACGCAACGCGGAGCTGTGGACCATACGGGCATGGTCGGGTCTGAACAGCACGGGCCGGACATCCTGGTGAAGCGCTTCGTCCACATCCTCAGGCTCCAATCCCAACAGCACAAGCACGGGAACGCGAATGCCGCTTGCACACAGTTCTCGAGCCTCCCAATACTTGCTCACGGCCAGAAAGCGCGCCCCGCATGCCACAAGCTCCCGTGAAACCGGCACCATACCGTGGCCGTAGGCATCGGACTTGACGACTCCCACGATGAACGCCCGCCCGTCCAGGCGGCGGTCCGCTTCCCGAAAGTTGTGTCGCAAAGCGGCCAGATCGATCTCAACCCAACTCAAAGGCATGGCGATCTCCCGAATCCGTCCTCAGCGCTCCATTGAGAGTCTCGCAGGAGGTCTCCCCCCCCGCCCCATCTCGCCATCGCTCTGGACGTCAACCCTGTTCAAATCCCTGTCTGATTCCTTTGCATCCAACACAAAATATGTTAGGGCATCGCGTCGTGAATGGGAAGTTGATCATCTCTCAGAGGTGCCAAGATGTCAAAAAGCTACTGGCTGACGGTTCTCGGTCTCATTTGTTTTTTCGAGGGTCTGCCCTATATGGCCGCCCCCGATCAACTCAAGAGCTGGCTGCGGAAAGTCGTTTCCATGGAAAGCAGGAACCTGAGGATACTGGGAGCTTGCATGATGATCCTCGGCCTTCTGCTGGTCTATTGGGGACGCCATGGCCGATGAATCCGCCGAAAGGTACCGACTGGAACACTACGACTACCTGCTTCCTGAGGATCTGATCGCCCACTCCCCCTGCGAGCGACGCGAAGCTTCGCGACTGCTGGTTCTGGAGCGATCCAGCGGTCGGATCGAGCATCTCACGTTCAAGGATGTTGTTGATCGTTTTCGGTCGGGGGATCTCCTGGTGGTCAACGACACACAGGTTGTTCCGGCAAGGCTGCATGGCGTCAAGGAAACCGGTGGCAAGGTCGAGCTCCTGGTGCTGGACCCCTATAAAGATCCTGTGGCGGCAGCAAAGGAGGGATATCAATGTCTGCTCAAAGCCTCAAAACCTCCGCGGGCAGGCAGCAGGGTCTTGCTGGACGGCTCCCTGTCCCTGACAATGCTCAGTCCCGTCGTCGACGGGAGGGCTCAAGTGCTTTTTCCGACCTCCGAGAACCTCCTGGATCTCCTGAACAGACTGGGGCAAACACCGCTCCCTCCCTATATCCGGCCTGAAGCCCGCGCCGCCCGGATGGATGACCGCGCCAGCTACCAAACAGTCTATGCCTGCCGGCCCGGAGCAGTGGCGGCGCCCACTGCCGGGCTTCATTTCACTCCTTCCCTGCTGGATTCCCTGGCCCATCGGGGCGTCCAAAGGGTCGCCGTGACGCTTCACGTGGGATACGGCACCTTCTCGCCCATTCGGTCCGAAGACGTGAGACATCACAAGATGCACAGAGAATACGTCCATCTGGACGAATTGGCGGCTCGTCGGATCGAGGCTGCACGTAAAGAAAAGCGCCGAATCATTGCCGTCGGCACGACGGTGGTGCGTACCCTGGAGTGGGTTTTCAGCCTCACCGGAGCTGTCACTCCCCATACCGGCCTCTGCGATCATTTCATCTACCCCGGGTACCCATTCCATGTCGTGACCGGCATGATCACCAACTTCCACCTTCCTCGGTCATCGCTTCTTCTTCTGGTTTCGGCGTTTGCGGGACGAGAGACCATCCTGGGCGCTTACGGCGATGCCATCCGGGAAGGATACCGTTTTTTCAGCTATGGAGATGCCATGTTGATTCTTTGAAGCCAGCGACATCTTTTTGACGAATTTAGACGACACAGCGACCCCGAGGCGAGGCCGGGGGTTGAGATTCAATCCCGTTTCAGTTCCTTTCAAGGCGCAATACATTGGAATTTCATGTTCTTCATTTGGATCACGCTTCACAGGCGCGCCGCGGGCGCTTGATCACACGGCATGGCTCCATCGAGACCCCGGTCTTCATGCCGGTTGGAACCCAGGCCACTGTCAAGAGTTTGTCCCCGGACGAACTGGTGGGCCTCAATGCCGAGATCATTCTCGGTAACACCTATCATCTGTTTCTTCGTCCCGGCGCGGAGAGGATACACCGTCTGGGCGGGCTCCACCGTTTTATGAACTGGAACAGGTCCATCCTTACAGACAGCGGCGGATTCCAGGTATTCAGTCTGGCCCGCATCAACCAGATCCAGGAAGATGGTGTTGTCTTCCACTCTCACATCGACGGATCGAGGCACCTCTTCCGCCCCGAGACGGCCATGGAGGTGCAGGTTCAGCTGGGCTCGGACATCGCCATGAGCTTCGATGAATGCACCCCTTTCCCCGTGGATCACCGTTACGCCCTGGAGTCGATGAAGAGGACGGTTCGCTGGGCCCGAAGATGTCGAGACAACCTGCTGTCAGATCGGCAAGCCATTTTCGGAATTGTGCAGGGTAGCGTCTTCCCGGATCTCCGTCAGGCCTGTCTCGAAGAGCTTCAACAGATCGGATTTGACGGCTACGCCCTGGGGAGCCTTTCCGTGGGTGAACCGAAGGCGTTGATGTTGGAAGTCCTGGAGAGGACCATGCCGCACATGCCGTCGGCACAGCCTCGGTACCTGATGGGAGTGGGAGCGCCGGAAGACCTGGTAGAGGGGGTCAAGCTGGGCGTTGACATGTTCGACTGTGTCATGCCAACGCGAAACGCCCGGAATGGAATGCTCTTTACCTCCCGGGGAAGCATTCAAATTAAGAACAGCCAATTTGCGGACGACCCCGATCCCATCGAATCGGGATGTCCATGCTACACCTGTCAACATTTCTCTCGAGCCTATCTGAGGCACCTCTTCATCTCGAAAGAGCTCCTTGCCTACCGGCTCAATACAATCCATAATCTAAGCTATTATCTTGGAATCATGACGGAAATACGCCAAGCCATCGAACAGGGCTCTTTCCTGGAATGGAGACAACAGTTCTACGCCGGAAGGAAGTAGGAAGCGTGCTCCCACCCGCTGGAAGCAAGCGGATCCCCGGTGGCTCCAAAGATGCATTGGCCAAATTGACATTTAAGCTGTTTGTCTTATAAATACAGCGTTAACCGCGGAAAGGGAAAATGACCTGTCACTCAGTTCTGCCTTGACCTGTTCACTGAATCCACACGGATTTCCGCAGCACCGCCTCAAAGCGTCGGTGCAACTTCCGAAACTGTTCAAGTCGAGAGGCAACCACTTTGGCCGCGAGGGTTCCGATGGAATCCCTGAGGTCTTTCACTCACTCGAAGGAGCACTACCCATGACCCAGAGAAGATCGGCCATATCGCTCACCCTATGTCTCCTCCTGGTACTGTTTGCCTGGACTGTCGAAAGCCGCGGAGGAGAGGATTCAACTCCCATGAGCCAGAGGCTGGCCTCGGTGAACGGCAAGGAGATCACCCAAGCGGACATGGACAAAGAAATGAATCGTTTCGAGGGACAGATGGGTTTGTCGGGACAACCGCCAGACCCCGCTCAACGCGAAGTCATCAAGAAGAAGGTTCTCGACAACTTGATTCAACGTGAGCTTCTCCTGCAGGAAAGCACACGACTGGGTGTGAAGGTGAAGGATGAAGAAATCAATGAGCAGATGACGCAACTCAAGGGCCGCTTCTCCAGCGAGGAAGATTTCAGCAATGCCCTCAAGAGACTTAAAATGACGGAGAGCGAACTGAAGGAAGAGTTCACCCGTCGACTGATGGTGAAGAAGATGATCGACGAAGTCATCGCCAGCAAAATCCAAATCACGGCAGAAGAAACCAGGGATTTTTATGACAGCAATCCGAACTACTTCAAAGCTCCGGAAAGGGTCCGCGCCAGCCACATACTGGTGAAGGTGGATCCCAAGGCGACGGAAGCTGAAAAGGGCGCTGCTCACAGGAAGCTTGAAGAGATCCAGAAGCGAGCCCTGAAGGGTGAAGATTTCGCGACTCTCGCCAAGGAATCCTCCGATTGTCCCAGCGCTTCGAAGGGCGGAGACCTCGACTATTTTCAGCGCGGTCAGATGGTGGCTCCCTTTGAAGAAGCAGCCTTCAGCTTGAAGACAGGCGAAATGAGTGGAATCATTGAAACACAGTTCGGATACCATTTGATCAAGGTCGTTGACAAAAAGGAATCCGGTGTCATTGTCTATGACGAGATCAAGGTCAATATCGAGTCTCATTTGCGGCAGCAGAAGGTCAATGAACAGTACGCCTCCTACATAGAAGAGCTCAAATCCAAGGCCAAGGTCGAGATTGCCGCCCCATGAAGGTCCTGGAGAGCCTTCCGTTGAGAACAACGGTGGCCGGGAGATCCACCGTCTCAATCAGTCATTGGGTGCTATCGCGTCAAAGATGATCAACAGAGGGAGGGACCATGGATGAGCTTCGCTGTTCCGATGCCGACCGTGCACAACTGAATGGTATGGGCATCAGTGAAGTCCAAGTTCAAGAACAACTCCAGCTTATCACCACGACATCTTGTTTCCTCACTCTGAGTCGTGCCGCACGCGTGGATGATGGCATTCGTCAGATTCTGCCCGAGCGGTTTTCCCACTATCTTCAATTGCATGACAAAGCCTCAGCGGAGGGACGTTTTCAGAAGTTCGTCCCCGCATCAGGTGCGGCGACGCGAATGTTTCAGTCCCTCCTCCAGATCTATTACATTCCTCAGTATCTCGAATGCGACGAGCTCTATTTGCGCGTGGAGCAGGGCGTGGCCATCGCGGCCGATTTCCTCCGATTCGTGGACTCGATCCGATGTTTCCCATTTCGTGATGATCTCGAGCTGTGCATGTCAAGGGACGGCCTGACTCTCAGGCAGCTGATGCATTTTGGCCAGTTCCGCCTCCTGCTCGACTATCTGCTCACGATGCGAGGGCTCAACTATGCAACCCTCCCCAAAGGTCTCATCAAGTTTCACCGATACCCATCGGGTTGCAGAACCGCGTTTGAGGAGCATCTTGTCGAGTCGATGCATTACGTTCAGAATGGAGGCAGGGTCTGCAATCTGCACTTCACGGTCTCGCCGGAGCATGATGCGCGATTCAGGGATCTTATGAACGAGCTGAGCTCAGTGCATGCTGAGCGGTACGGTGTCCATTACGAGGTCGGATTTTCCCATCAATCAAAGTCGACGGACACGATCGCCGTGGACATGCGCAATCGTCCTTTCAGGGACCTGCAGGGACGCCTATACTTCAGACCTGGCGGGCATGGTGCTTTGCTGAAGAATTTGAACGGGCTTGGAGGAGATCTCGTTTATATCAAGAACATTGACAATCTGGTTCCAGACCGACTGAAGCACGAAACGGCTCACTGGAAGAAAGTCCTCGGCGGCTATCTGATCGAGTTGCAGGAGAAGGTGCACGGTCTCTTGCGTCGCATGGAGACGGGCAGCACCAATGAGATCCTGCAGGAGGCGGAAGACTGCGCCCGCCATGAGCTGCTCGTCGATTTTCCCTCCGATTATTCAAGCTGGGCTCGAGAACGGAGATATGCTTTTCTACAGAAGAAGCTGAATCGTCCCATTCGTGTTTGCGGCGTCGTACCCAACGAGGGAGAACCGGGGGGCGCTCCATTCTGGGTGAGAGATCGGGATGGGTTGCTGTCACTCCAAATCGTTGAGAAGGCCCAGGTCGATATCAGCTCCCCGGAGCAACGCAGCATCTGGACCTCCTCGTCCCATTTCAACCCCGTCGACCTGGTTTGCGGCCTTCGCGACTACAGAGGAGCTCCGTTCGACCTTGACCAGCACGTCGATCACAAGGCCGTATTCATCTCCAAGAAATCGAAGGACGGCAAGGAGCTGAAAGCTCTTGAGCTCCCGGGCCTCTGGAACGGTTCCATGGCTGACTGGATCACCGTTTTCGTTGAGGTACCGCGCATCACCTTCAACCCCGTCAAGACGGTCTTTGATCTTTTGCGCCCGGAGCATCTTCCGGAGCCGTGCGAATGAAGCCCATTGACCCGCCAGTGGGGATCCAAGGCCAGCCGTTCTGCCTCTGGAATGTTGGAGCTGGGAATCACCGGACCCGAAGGGCTTCGACGATCCCCAAGCTGGCTGCCCGAACGGCCGGAAAAATCCCGCCGGCCAGCCCCATGCCGACTCCAAAAATGAGGGCATCCAAAACGATATGCCGATTGAGGGAGAATCGAAAGGCGAGCTCCGAGAAGGTCTGCCAGTTCATGGTGGAAATGGTGAATCGATCCAGCAGGGAGGCAGCACCTATCCCCAGACATCCGCCCAGAAACCCAAGGAGCATGGATTCTGCCATGAATGTGGAGAGAATCGTCCGCTTCATGAACCCGAGAGCCCGCAACGTGCCGATCTCGGAGACTCGATTGGCCACAGCCGCATACATGGTGACCATCGACCCGATCACGGCTCCGAGGCTGAAAATAAAGGTGAGCGTGATGCCCAGTACACGGATGAAACTCGCCATGAGCCTCGATTGGGCTGCATAGTACTCGGACTCTCTCCAAGCCTCCACAGTCAGGCGGGGGTCTTTGAGCGCTCGCTGGCGAACCGAATCAAATTGTGAGGGATCGCTCAGCCTGGCGATCACGGATGAATAGACAGGGCGTCTGAAGGTTGTCATCAGAAGATCCACATCTGCCCAGATCTCCGAGTCAAAACCGGTGCCCCCGGCATCCAGGATGCCTGCAATCACCCAGTTGCGCGCTCCGAAAGTAATCCGGTCCCCAAGCCCACCAATATCAAATCTTTTGAGAATGCTCTTGCCAATCAGGACCTCCGTGGTCCCCGGCTGGAACATGCGCCCCGCCGAGATGGTCAACTGAGGTCTGATCATCAGCGAGGTGGATGGGGTGATGCCGCGAACCAGGACGTTGGCAGGACTTTCCAGCCCTTTCTTCTTCAGCCCGATGAGAACCACGAGCTCGCGCGCCACATGACGAGCTCCGTCAGCACCAACCTGTGCATCGGCGATATTCTCGATGATCGCAGCCTGATCCCGCGGGATCACACTCTGCATTTCGGCCTCCGCCGCCCGTCGAATAAAAACCACGTTGGCGTCGCTGCCGGTGGTCACCAGGGTTCTTTCCAATCCCTCCGCCAGCATCAGGACCGTGGCAAAAACAAAGACGACCAGCCCCATTCCCCCAGCCGTGAGAGCAGTGGTCATTCGACGGAGCCAGAGATTTCTCGCACTATAGGTCGCCAGCTTGAGCATGGATCAACATCTCCAAAGTCTTCCGGTCTTCCGAAGTGAAGACTGTCATGCTTCGAAGCTCCGCATCACCCTCTGCGCAGATTCGATGCATCAGTGCTTCCAGGAAGCCCATCAACTTGGATCCCTCGGGCTCTTGGACCGCGGCGGGAGCAGTCTCTTCCCATCCTTGCATCTCACCCCCACCGGGTTCAGCAACCGATGGAAGGGATACGGGAAGCCACGGCACCTCCGGCTCTTTCGAGCCCTTTTGCATCAGGGAGTAAATAGCCTCAAATCTTTCGGCTTCCTCCATATCTCCACGATGCGTGGCGATCTCCCCAAGCACGCGATAAGCGATGGCGCATTTTTCCAGCTCATTCCGAACTCGGTCAAGCATGTTTTCCGCCTGCTCGGCCGAACCGTATTCCCATAGCGCCCAGCCGAGGAGAGCATGACCGCGAACGTGCCGAGGATGATAGTGGAGCCCTTCACGAAGCGTTTTGATGGCGTCCTGCCACAGACCTCTTGCGCACAACTCCTCCGCAATCTCACAAAAGAGGATTGAGGAGGGATCCTCTCTCAGCATTTCCTTGTACCAGTCGACCCGATCGATGACATAGTCGCGGGACTCCTCTCCGGCGTAAGGATCAGGATCAAGATTCGCCGCCCTTTCGGAAGCATGCGGGTGAGCGGCGGGAAGGAATGCCCGCTCGGCCTCGCGGTTCGTCACGGGTTCCCGTACCCCCTGGTCTAGAACCGAGCTATCCATCTCTGAAAACTCGTTGTCTGAAAAGGAATCTTCCTCACGCGCACCCTGCCCGGATGGACGGGGATCATCTGGCGTCGCCACCTTCTCCTCGTCCCCGAACTGATCGAGAAAAGAAACAATCTCATTCAGGTCGGCATTGAACTCCGGTCCCGGGGATTCCTGCTGCATCTTCTCCAGTAACGCCCCCATGGAAAAATCGAGGGTTGCCGTAGCCTCGTCGTCCCATCGCGGGAGGACACACCGCTGGAAGAACCTTGCTTGAGCCTGCACGGCTTGTGATAGAGCGACAAAGCCCGCATCGCCGCTGCGACGGATGAAATCGCTCAAGCAGGCCTTTGCAGACTCGGCTCTTCGCGCCGCAAGCTCTTTCACTGTCTTGTCGAGGAGCTCGGTGAGTGAGCTCCAGACCGCTTCCGATCCGTCAGAAGGCATCATCCTACCTCTCCGTCGAAGTGCTTCAAATGTCAATCCATCCACATTTCATGGATTTAAGAGCAGCGCCCTGGGCCGGTCAAGGGAAAAGAGCTGACCGATCCTCAGATGCAAGAGGAAACCATTGAGCTCAATGCACTTCGAGGGTCACGGGAATTGAGCCGCCATACCTTTCCAACATGCGCGAAGACCACCCCCTGGCTCGCCTGGGGCAGTATTTTTGAATTGGACTTCAAACGAACAATCGATACTATGCCCCCGCCATTCGGCATATGTTGTGCTTCAAAGTGACATTTTTTGCTCGATGCGCCGATATCGGTCGCGTCCCAACCGGTGGAGTGTGTGCATGACCCTTCGGAACCGTACACTGACCCTGCTGACTTCGATAACGGTCGTCTCTCTGAGCGTGATGGGATTTTTGTATCTGCGTTTTCTGGAAATCTCCTTACAGAATTCCATCTCCTCCGGCTTGGAGACCATCGCTGACACCACGTCGGAGGTCATCTCCCGATTCATCAACCAGTCGCTGAGCACGGTCCAGTTGATGTCCAAGACTTTGCGCGTGGAAGACATCGAACAGCGCAACGCACCTGCCCTCGAAAACCAGATGAAGAAGCTGATGGAAATGAACTCAGATTTCGCCAACGGCATCTTCATGCTCGATTCCAATGGCATTCTTTGGGTTGACTATCCTCCTCATCCGGGAATACGTGGGAACTCTTTTGCTTTCCGTGAATACTACCAGAGAACGATTGAGCAGAAGAATGGCGTGGTGAGCGTTCCGTACCGGTCTCGCAGAACGGGTGAGCCGGTCGTCACCATGACATCCCCGATATTTAACTCATCGGGTCACATCATTGCCGTCCTGGGGTGCTCCACAAAACTGCTGCAATCCAGTGCGCTGGGGGGGGTCCACAGGACGAGGATCGGCCGAACCGGGTTCATCCAGGTGCACACTCAGTCCAACTTGGTCATCCTGCATCCGGAAAGTGAGCACATACTGCAGAGCGTCGAATCAGCCGATTCCCTGTTGGGAAAACAGTCGGGGACAGCCATTTTCGCCGCGAAGCCCATTCCGGGAACGGACTGGATTATCTCTGCTCAACAATCCAAGACAGAAGCATTTGCACCCATAGAAACTGCCCGGAAACGCATCCTTTGGGGCATTCTCTCCGCACTGGCCCTCGCTACTGGCATTGGCTGCATTGCACTCCGACGCATTACCCGTCCGCTGACCCAGCTACGAGATGCAGCCAAGCAGCTCACAACGGGAATCGGGAGCGATATCGACTTCAAGTTCAGGCTGGAAGCCAATCTGAGCACTGAACTGGATCAGATCCCAAAAGGAGATGAGATTGGAGATCTGGCCAAAGCGTTCAAGGAGATGTACGGAAAGCTTGAGGATACATTGGCTTTCCTGCTCGGGGCCGCAAGAGCATGGGAGCGTACGTTCGACTCGGTACCTGATGCCATTTGCATTCTGGACCGCGAGAACCGGATCCTGCGGCTGAATCGCTACGCTGCAAGCCTGATGAGCGTGGAGGGAGAATCCGTCATTGGGCGGAGCTGCAAAGAATTTGAGGAATCGGGACGTTCCTTCCCTTTCGCTTGTCCTGATTTGCTCAATGCCTGGGAAGAAAGGGGGGTGACCAGGGAGATCGCTGATGGAATCAGCGGCAAGGTGTTCGAAGCAACGGGGACGCCTTTGATGGATGAAGAGGGTCGGATTATAGGCTCTGTCATGGTTAGTCGAGACATCACCGAGCGGAACCTCTCCGAACAGGCTTTGCGCGAAAGTGAGGAGAGATTTCGGGCCATCACTACAACAGCCGCCAACGCCATCATTCTGATGGACGATAGAGGCAGGATCTCGTATTGGAACCCCGCTGCCGAGAAGATGTTCGGCTACCCGAGCTCTGAGGTGATAGGGCAGGAGCTGCACAGACTGATTGCCCCTTCCCACTATCACGCAGCCATTCAACAAGGACTGGAGGCTTTCAGGGTCACCGGCAAAGGACCCTACCTGGGATCGACCATCGAGCTGACAGCGGTGAGGAAGGATGGCTCCCACTTCCCCGTGGAACTGGCTACCTCGGTCATCAATCTCAAGAGGAAGTGGCACGCCATGGGCATCATCCGGGATATTTCTGAAAGGAAGCTGGCGGCCGCCGAGCACGAGCGAATGGAAGCGCAACTGAGACAGGCGCAGAAGATGGAAGCCATCGGGACCCTGGCGGGAGGCGTGGCCCATGATTTCAACAACATTCTTGCTGCCATCATAGGATACACGGAGCTTGCCCTCCATGAGGTCGATGAAGGTTCAAAGATGCACAGGCAGTTGAACAAGGTTCTCCAGGCTGGATTCAGGGCGAAAGACCTGGTGAACCAGATCCTCACTTTCAGCCGAAAGCGAGAGCAGGAGCGAAAACATGTGCAGATCGGGCCCATTCTGAAAGAAACGCTGAAATTCCTGCGCGCCTCTTTGCCTACCACTGTGGACATTCGCCATCAGATTCTCGACCCCTTGGCTATGATCTATGCCGACCCGATTCAGATCCACCAGGTTGTCATGAACCTTTGCACCAATGCCGCCTATGCCATGCGCGAGGTCGGCGGCATATTGGAGGTTGGTCTCTCGAGAGTAAAAGTGGATTCGGGAGCAGTGGGAGGAAATCCGAATCTAAGAGCTGGCCCATACGTGCGACTCACGGTTAAGGACACCGGGCACGGCATGACACCGGAGATCATGGAACGTGTGTTCGACCCCTTTTTCACGACAAAGGGAAAGGGGGAAGGAACCGGCTTGGGCCTCTCAGTAGTCTATGGAATCATCAAGAGCCTCGAAGGCACCATTACGGCGACGAGCAAGCCTGGAGAAGGGACAACCTTCGAGATCCTTCTTCCCAGGGTGGAGGAGTCCGATTTCGTGATCGAAACGGAGATCGCCGAGCGAATCCCGACGGGACATGAGCGTATTTTGTTGGTCGATGATGAGGAGACACTGGTCGAAATGGCGCAGTCTCTTCTCGAGAATCTCGGATATCAAGTCACCGGGGTGTCGGACAGCATGAAAGCATTGGATCTATTTCGCCAGAACCCGGATGATTACGACCTCATCATCACCGACCAGACGATGCCTGCCATGACGGGCTGTGCATTTGCCAGAGAGGTCAAGAAGGAGAGGGAGGACATCCCCATTATCCTGTGCACCGGGCTCATGGAGGCTGTCGCAGAAGACCAAGCCCGCCAGACGGGGGTTCAGGAGTTTCTGATGAAGCCATACGTGATCGGTGAATTGTCAAGAACCGTCCGCAATGTTCTGGATTCCTCGCGAGAGCGAACAACCGGCACAAAATCCTGATCTCCAGGGCCCCTCCCCCGCCCGACCGGTCATTTCAGTCTTTCCTCCCTTGTGTGGCGCCGACACTCCGATAACCGCAAAAAGAAACACTCCGGTGCAGATCCAAAACGGCCTAATCCATGCCTGCACGTCTTCCGATAAGTGAAGTGGCATCGGCAAATGAGGGGCCTTCTGGCGCGGAGTCCTGTTCCCACCAATCCATCGTGACCGATCGTAGCGGTGCTACCAGGGATCATCCTTGAATTTGGTTCAGTCCGGCGACCATCAAGGACC
>CAZEOY010000019.1:10249-14393 GCA_964513835.1 uncultured Syntrophobacteraceae bacterium | reverse complement strand
TCCTACCCTATCGTTCCATCGCACGACGGTCTGGCCTGCTATATCGAATATCCAGTTCGTTCCTTCTTCCATTGACAGCCCGGGAGGCTCCCGCTAAGGTACCTCTCATAGCTTGTCCTTCCAGATCGAAAAGGGCCTGAACAGAATGTCCACAAGACCCGATCCCACCAATGGGTGGTGATCGGAGGGGTTTGGTCTTCGTCCTGGATGCGACCCTCGGGGAGCATGACGGCGAATATGCCGGCAAACAGGAATCTTCCCCACGCGGGGATCCGCTTCCAGGCAGGGACAAAGCGAGTGGTCAGACATGCGTCATGTGATCGTGGCAGTCGCCGGGCAAACCCCGGCCGTCATCACCGAGACGCTCTGGGTCCTGGAGCAGCAGCGCCGCATTCCTATCGACGAGATCCGTGTGATCACCACGTCGCAGGGACGTGAAGCCATCAAGGCCAGGCTGCTTGGAGAGGACGGCGCCTTTCATGCCTATTGCCGTGACTACGGCATCGCCCATGGCAGAATCGCTTTCTCGGAGACAACGATTCATGTTCTCGAGGACTTCGATGGAAGAAGACTCGAGGACATCCGGACCACCCGGGACAACCGGGAAGCGGCGGATCGAATCTTCTCCCTGATGCGTGAGTGGACCCGGAGAAACGACGAGACCCTGTATTGCTCCCTTGCCGGGGGGCGCAAAACGCTCGGCGTCTACTTGGCCATGTCCCTCATGCTCTGCGGCCGCCTTCGCGATACCCTCTCCCACGTGCTCGTCTCCTCCGAGCTGGAAGCCAACATTCGAGACTTTTACTATCCGGCGCCTCAGGCGCGCCGTTCCCCGGGGTCCGGCCGGCGCAAAGCCGGGGATGGGACTGCCGGTCGAGATCCGGGCTCTCCCTCCCCTGAAGCCACGCAGGTGGAGCTTGCCGACGTCCCCTTTCCCCGTCTGCGGGAGCTCATGGGGGGAGAGCTCCCCCTGGAAGGCGGCCTCATCGAGGCGATCCGCCGCTCCGAGCTCCTCCTGGCCTACCTTCAATCCCCTCCCCCTCTCACCCTGCGCCTGGACCTCTGTCGGATCCAGCTGGGCGACTTCACCCTGCGCCTCAGCCGCCAGCTCACGGCCGTGTACGCCTTTTTTCTCCTTCGTTTCAACGGAGCCGCCGAGGGCTATGGCATCGAAGAGCTGTTCGCTCACAGGGATCTGATCGCCGGCCTGGAGCGGGCCATTGATCGTTTCAAGCAGGGGGAGCAGGAGCGGTACGCCTGGGAGATCATGAAGGACCCGGAGGATTTCCGCGCCCGCCTCGGTCCCTGTATCAGCAAGATCAACGCAGCCCTTGGCTCGGCTCTGGGGAGGAACCGCCTGGCCCAGCGATACCGGATCGGCACGGGCGGACGCTACGGAGTCGCTGTGGACCGCTTCCAGGTCCTGGTGACGGACGGCAGGCCCTGGGAAAGCGATGGATAACCATTCCGGCAACATTTCCGGAAATGATTTTTTTCCCCTTTGCAGGCGCCCCTGCCTCAATACTGCAGCGAGGTTTGGACGCCCCTCTTCCCCGGCAATGCTGTTTGTCTGAAAAGCGGCCCCCCTTTTCATCCTTCGTTGCGGGCGAAAGTCTACGGGGGGGGGGGACATAAATGGAGGGAGTCGCACACATGCTCCATCACCTGAAAATCGGCAAATTCACCCTGAGGATCCGTGCCCTCGTCGACCTGCACCTACCGGTCTACAAGGGTTCGACCTTTCGGGGCGGCTTCGGGAGCGCCCTGCGAAGCGTGGTCTGCGCCCTGAAGCGGCAGGAGTGCTCCGGGTGCCTGCTTCGGGACCGCTGCGTCTACGTGTACGTCTTCGAAACGCCGCCGCCTCCCGGAAGCGAGCGGCTGCGGCTCTACAAGACGGTGCCCCATCCCTTCGTCATCGAGCCGCCCCTCGACGAGAGGAGGCACGTTCCCGCCGGTGAGACCGTGGAATTCGGGCTCGTCCTCGTCGGTCGGGCGATGGAGGTTCTCCCCTACTTCATCTATGCCTTCATGCACCTTGGGGAAAGGGGGCTCGGAAAGCGCCGCGGGGCCTTTCGCCTGGAAGAGGTCCTGTCCGAAGGGCCCCGGGGGCCTCAGTCGATCTACCACCGGGAGTCCGGATCGCTCACCGCGCCGGAGGGGGTCCCGACGGGCGAGTGGATCGGCAGGCGAGTGGACGAGCTCGGGGGATCGCCCGTCCTTCGCCTCTCCTTTCTGACGCCCGGCCGCGTGAAGCATGCAGACCATCTCGTGGAAAGTCCCCAGTTCCACCACCTGATACGGGCGCTGCTGCGCCGTTTTTCGAGCCTCAGCTACTTCCACGGGGGCACGCCCCTGGAACTCGACTACCGGGGGCTCATCGACGCGGCCGCCGCGGTCCGGAGGGTGGGCTCCACGACGCGCTGGTACGACTGGGAGCGCTACTCGACCCGCCAGAAGGAACGCATGAGCCTCGGCGGCTTCATCGGAGACCTGGACTTCGAAGGCGACCTCGCCCCCTTTCTCCCCCTCCTCGCCTGGGGCGAACTGCTCCACGTCGGCAAGGGCGTGAGCTTTGGGCTGGGACAGTATGTGATGACGGGAAGGCTGGATTTAAATGGGAACAAACGGAGAGATGAAACCGTCGATGCTGCTTCGGGAAATGGATAGAGACGGCGCCCGAAATAGAACGGCGGCGCCCACCGGTCTTTTTCATGGATACAGGAACATTTCAGGAGGTTGGAATGGACGATAATGTGCTCAAGGTAGCCACTGCCGGGCTGCTGCATGACATCGGCAAGCTGGCCGATGGGTGCGCCATGGAGGTCTCGGTGGAGTACCTCGACAACCATGCCGACTTGTACCAGCCCCACTTCAAGGGCACATACACCCATCGACATGCGGTATACACGGCGGCTTTCATCGAGCGAATGGAGCGACACCTGCCAAGCCGGTTCAACCGAGAGGGCTGGGGGTTGGAGGACAGCTTCGTGAACCTTGCCGCAGGCCATCACAAGCCCGAGACGCCCCTCCAGTGGATCGTTGCGATGGCGGATCGCCTGAGCAGCGGGTGGGACCGGGCACAATTCGATGCACGCTATAACCGGGCGGTCACTCCCAAAGACTATCGCAAGACCCGTCTCGTACCCATCTTCGAAAAGCTGCTGAAGCACGATTCCGCTGGAGCGGGCGCATCCGGGGATTACCGCTACCGCTATCCTTTAGCCCAGGTATCCCCCGAAAGCATCTTTCCACTCGCTGCCGGAGAAAGCCCGCCAACGCCCGAAGAAGAGTACCGGGCTCTGTTCAACGCATTCGTGCTGGCTCTGGAGCAGCTGCAGCATCGCGAGGAGAGCCTTGAGCTGTGGCTGGAGCATTTCGACAGCCTGCTCATGATCTTCGCGTCACACGTTCCCGCGGCTCGCGCTGGGCACGTCATTCCCGACGTGTCGCTCTATGACCACCTGCGCTCCACCAGCGCGCTTTCCGCAGCGCTTTACCTGTACCACCGGGAAACCGGGACACTGAACATCCCCGCAATTAAGGATGACTCGATCGAAAAGCTTCTGCTGATAGGGGGCGACTTCTACGGGATCCAGGATTTCATCTTCGCGGACAGCGGAGAGTCGGGCCGATATCGGTCGAAAATCCTGCGGGGCCGCTCCTTCGCCGTATCGCTCTTCTCCGAGCTGGCCGCCGATCTGGTTTGCCGCAGCTGCGATTTGCCCATCACGGCACTGGTACTCAACGCAGCCGGCAAGTTTGTTCTCCTGGCCCCCAACCTGCCCTCCGTGCGGCAGGGCTTCGTCGATTGCGAGCGGCAAATCAACGACTGGCTCATGGAAGTTTCTCTCGGCCAAAGTTCGCTGGGCATGAGCTGCGTGGAAGCATCGCCGAAGGACTTCGTGAGCGGAGCGTTTTCGGCACTCTGGGATCGGCTGGGCACCCGCATGGAGGAGCGCAAGTTTCGGAAGGTGGATTTCGACCGATTCGGAGGGGTCGTCACAGGATACCTGGATCGGTTTCGTAACGACCTGGCCCATCCCCTTTGTCCATTCTGCGGAAAGCGCCCATCCGATCCGGACCTCGAGAATTCGGAGATCATCGGAGGAGAAGGCTCGGTCTGCACCATCTGCAGGGACCACAT
>CAZEOY010000019.1:0-10239 GCA_964513835.1 uncultured Syntrophobacteraceae bacterium | reverse complement strand
CCGCCGCGGTGCGGGCCTACCTGGTGAAGAAGGAACGACTGGCCGTCACCACCTCCGATGCACCGTTGGCGCCAGGAACGCTGAAGCTCAAGGAGCCGGTGTACGGTCGCTACCAGGTGGCCTTTGCGGGCGGCGGTTTGAATCAACTGGCCTCCGCCGGGAAGTTGCTCAAGTACTGGGACATCGCCTGCGATCCTTCGGGCAACGTCTCCAAGGACATCACTGCACGCTTCCTGAACGGGTATGTGCCGATCTACCGGGATGAGGACCGTCATGACGACCGCTTCCTGGCCGGGCGACGCAGCGATCGGAAAAAGGAAGAGCTGATCGACCAGTTGGTGCTCGGGGACCCCAAAAGCTTCAATCACCTGGCCTCCAAGGCATTGATCCCTCGAGAGGACGGGGACGGCTTCACCGGGGTCGAGGCTCTGGGGGTGCTCAAAGCGGATGTCGACCAACTGGGAATGCTCATGGCCTGCGGGATCAAGGAAGAGCACGCCTCCCTTTCTCGCCTGGCGACCTTGAGCCGCCAGCTGCATTGGTACTTCGCGGTCTATCTCCCCCATTTGCTGGCGACCGATGAACGTTTCCAGGATGTCTACACCGTTTTTGCGGGCGGGGACGATCTTTTTCTCATCGGCCCATGGAACCGCATGATCGAGCTGGCCGTGGTGCTCCGGGAATTCTTCGAGCAATACACCTGTGGAAACCCGGAGGTTCATTTCTCGGCCGGTATCACGCTCCACAAGCCTCATACACCCTTGAGCCGTCTTGCGGAGGAATCGGAAAGGGCCTTGAAGCAGGCGAAAGACAAGGACGAAGGACGGAATCGGATCACGCTCTTCGGGGAGACAGCCAAATGGGACGAGTTCCTTGATCTCATGGAAGTCAAGAAGACCCTGCTCCAATGGAAAGAAGGCGGGCTGGTCAACAATGCCATGCTGTACCGGCTCAATGAATTCATCCTCATGGCCGAAGCGGAGCAGCGGGTCCTGAGGCGGAAGCACATTGGGATCCATGACATGGAATGCCTCAAATGGCATGCCCTTTTTCATTACACAGCCGAACGCAATGTCGGCAAGGGTCTCCAAAAAGAGGAAAAACAGCGTGCACTGGAGGAGTTTTCGCGGTGCATGGTCTGGCTGAAAACCTATGGAGCCAGGCTCAGAATGGCTTTGTGGGATGTTCTTTACAACCAAAGGAGGTCTGGATGAGATGAGCGACTATACGTTTTACAGGGATCCCGGCAGCAAGATCCTCATTCCGGAGTTGTTTTCCGACAAGGCGGAGGATCTCGCGAAACAGGTACACGGAGCTGACGAGAAGAAGAACAAGCGCTCCCAGATTCGGAAATTCTACGACGAGGTGGTCCGGCTGAACGCCATGGCGAAGACCTATCCGGACGACTGGGCGAAGATCCTCCCCCTTGTCAAGATGATCATCGCCAAGGCCGCCTATGCCGAGGGGCGCAAGCTCGTAACGGAGGAGTTCGTGTCCTTCCTGAAAGGTTCCATCCAGCAGGTCAAAAGCCCCGAGGACCTGGACGTCTTCGCCGGCCTGTTCGAGGCCTTCATGGGCTTTTACAGGAAGTACCGACCATCGGACAACTGACGAGAAAGGAGGTGAAGCGATGCAGCTGTTGAATATCGTGACCATCCAGGGAACCATCACCCTCAAGAGCGGGCTTCACATCGGCGCGGGCGACGTTGAAATGCGCATCGGCGGCACGGACAATCCCGTCGTCAAGCACCCGATTTCCCAGGAGCCCTACATTCCCGGCTCGTCCATCAAGGGAAAGGTCCGCTCCCTGCTCGAGCTGAAAAGCGGCCTGGTTGTGAAGACGAATGGGAATCCTCTGAATGCCCGGCTGCTGCGGGATTTGAAAGGCGGGCAGCACAAGGAGTGCGAGACCATTCTCAAGCTCTTCGGGACCAGCGGCGCAGATGGCGAAGCTGGAGCAGAGCTGGGTCCCAGCAGGGCTTCTTTCGCCGACTGCCCCCTCACCGAGGGTTGGCGGCAAAAGGCGCGGGCGAGCCGATTCAGCCTGACCGAAGTCAAATCCGAAAACAGCATCAACCGCATCAAGGGGACAGCGGAAAACCCCCGGTTCACCGAGCGGGTCCCGGCGGACACCGAGTTTGCCTTTTCTGTTTCGCTGCGAATCCTGGCGCCCGGAGAAGAAGAGGTGCTGCTGGACGCCCTGCTCGAGGGCTTGAGACTTCTGGAGCTGGATGCGCTGGGCGGAAGCGGCAGTCGCGGGTACGGCAAGGTGAAATTCCGCTTCGATGACGCGGATATCCAAAGCCGGTTCGTCTCCGTCGCTCCATTTTCCACGGGAGGGAAGCCGTGAGGCTCTATGCGATCAGCCTTCAGCCGCTTTCAGGATTCGGGACCCCCATGAAGGGGGATACCCTCTTCGGACATTTCTGCTGGCAGGCGGCCTACGATCCCGGGCTCCTCAACGGAGGACTGGACCGATGGTCTGCCTGCTACGGGGAGAGGCCTTGCGTGGTCTTTTCTTCGGCAGTCCCCTTTTTTTCCGGGCACGCGACCCCCTACGCGGTGAAGCGCCCCGACTTGCCCCGCTCGGTTCTGTTCGGAAAAAGTCCAGGCTCAACGAGCAAGCGGGAGCAGATGGAGCTGCGCAAGCAAAACGACAAGAAGAAGTGGATGCTCCTGAGCAAATCTCTCGTCATGGACCTGGGGAAACTCGAGTACCGGACGGACGCGGAACTGGCTTCGATGGCTCACGGAGAAGCCGGTCCCATGGAGCTGCTCTCTCGCTTCGATCAGCCTCACAACACCGTCCACCGCCTGACCGGCACGACCGGCACAGGCCCCTTCGCCCCTTTTTCCGAAGCGGTGCACTTCTTCGCACCAAACGCCGAATTGGCCGTGTTCGTCCTCGTCGATCCGGAGGCTACCGACATCGAGCGCGTCCGCCTTGGCCTGGAGCGTATCGGGCAGATGGGCTTCGGAAAGAACGGCTCCACGGGGCTGGGTCGTTTTCGATTGGGTGGATTCTGCGAAGAGCTTCCCATCCCCGCGGGGCAGGACTGCAATGCCTGCTACGCCCTCGCCCCCGTGGTGCCCGAGAAGGGAGTGCACCAGAAGGTCTACTCACGGCCCTTCGTCCGTTTTGGCAAGCATGGGGACCGGCTGGCCCGCTCGCCCCATCCGTTCAAGAACCCCGTCATCATGGCGGATGAGGGGGCGGTGATCGTTCCCGGGCGGGAAGAGGCGCTCCGGAAGCCCTACATCGGGACGGCGGTGTTGAGGACGTCCAAGGCTCTGAGCGGTGCCATGATGCAGGGGTATGCGCCCTACCTCCCCATGAAGCTGGAGGACAATTTATGACACGATCCACGCGCTACCGTCTTCTGGTCCTCTCGCCCGCGCATCTCGGCTGTGACGAGGTCTACGAGCCAACGAGCTTTTATCTCGACGAAAGCACCGGCACGCTTGGTCCGTTCGATCCCCTCCGCTTCATCGACAGCCTCGATCCGGCAGGCCGAATGGAGCTGGAGGAGATTTGCGGCAAGGGGACCATTGTGTCGATTCTGGAGCTCTACAGGTTCATCCGCAAAAGAGGGAATAAAGAGCTTGCCTTGCACGGAGTTGCGGTATGCAACGGGCTTGTGGAAAGCTACCGTCAGACGATGACCTTGCCGATCAACAATCCGGGAAAGATCCAACAGGAGCTGAACAACTTCACCATTCATCGGACGGCCTTCCTACCCACCTCGCAAAGGCCTTACATCCCGGGCTCTGCCGTCAAGGGCGCTTTCAGGACGGCCTACCTCAATGGCCGCTCCCGGGTTAAGCCGCGCGTGCAGACGACTCGGGACAAAGGCGCTGCCCGTGGGCTGGAACGAGCTCTCCTGGACGGGGGCAGCCTCGACACGGACCCCTTCAGGCTCCTCAAGGTATCGGACTTCCAACCGATCGGGGAAGTCAGGACGCGCATCGTGTACGCCGTCAACCGAAAGAAGCAGCCTTCCAAGCTCAAAGGATTCGAAGGGAGGGGCCCTTTCCAGGTCCTGGAAGTGATCGAGCCCGGTGCGGTCTTCGAAGGGACGATCAGCCTGTTGGATCCGCCCCCCGGGTCCCGTATCGCAGCGCCCCTCAGCATGGAAGGCCTTATGACGGCAACCGAGGAATTCTTCCTTCGGGAGAGCGAACGGGAAAACCGGCAAATGCAGGCCATCGGCACCGCCCCACTCGCCATCCATGGCGGCGAGCAAGGGGCCCCATTCCGCATCGGTCGCCATTCCGGCTCGGAATGCGTAACCATTGAGGGCTACCGGGATATCAAGATCATGCTCGGCGGGGGAAAAAAACGGTACGACCGGGCCGCAACCACGCTGTGGCTGGCAGGCGAATCCAGTAAGCCGAAAGACAACGCCGGGCTCAGGCCGTTCGGCTGGGCTGCTCTCAAGGACGTCGGAGAAGATCTGTGGCGTGAGCTCGACGCCGCCGAAGCGGAATATCGCCGGCAACTGGATGCGCGAGCGACGTTACGCACCCTCTCCCCGAAGGACTCTGCTGCACCGCCTCTGCCCTCCCAGACACCTTCCCCGGCGCCGAGCGAGCCCCCTCCACCACCTTCACGGGAAACCTGGATGGGAGCCGTTGTTTCCTTCAGGCCGCAGGACGGGACCGTTTCGGCCATGCACGAAAACAGGCGGGCCACCGGCAAGGGCAAAGACCTCATCCCTGAATCGCTTCAAAGCACCAAATCCTTCAAGAAGAGTAAAACGACCAAGGCCAGCGTGGAAGTGGAAGCGGTGGGCAATGCCTTCCGCATCGTCAAGATCGAGCCCATGGATTCGTGATTCATATGGAGGGAAGTCCCCATGAAAGCTCTCATTGCGTCTGTCGGCGGGACGCCCGAGCCGGTCGTCACGGCACTCATCGAGCATGCGCCCGATTTCGTGATCTTCTATTCCTCGCAGCAAAGCCTGGACACCCTGGGCAACATCAAGCAGCGGGCAGCCGAGATGGGGCGCTCTTACGAGGACTACAAGATCGTTTGCGACGACGTGAACGACCTGGTCCACTGCTACGAGCGGGCGCTGCAGTGTACGGAAAAGCTCCGGCAGCGGGGAGTCGAACCTGAACAGGTCATCGTGGACTACACCGGCGGCACCAAGACCATGACGGCGGCCCTCACTCTGGCCACGGTGGGACATGGCTATAGTTTTTCCTACGTCGGCGGGAGCGAGCGCACAAAAAACGGCCTTGGTGTAGTGATCACGGGAACCGAGGTGGTGCGAACAGGGGTCAGCCCCTGGCAGATCTTTGCCGTGGAGGAAAAGAAGCGCATTGCCCTGTTCATTGCTTCGTATCAATACGAGGCCGCCATCACGACCATGTGCGAGACACTTGACTGCCTGTCCCCAAGAGAACGGGAAATCTGGTCCGGGATCCTGGCTACCCTCGAAGGCTATCGTGCATGGGACGATTTCGATCATCGCATGGCCATCAGGTCCTTGAGAAGCGGTCTCGATAATCTGGTGCGTTGCAGCCCGTTTTGCAGCCATCGCTCTTTCACAGAATATGTCGAGGGCGTGCGCGCCAACTTTGAGACTCTAAAGCACATGAACGAGGCGACGGACTCGTTCAGGAAGCTCCACTCCGTTCTCGTTACGGACCTCTTGTCCAATGCACGCCGCAGGTACAGACAGCACAAGTACGATGATGCCGTCGCCCGACTCTACCGTGCTCTCGAAATGGTGGGCCAGGTGGCCTTCGAGCAGCGCACGGGCTGCAGCACGTCCAGGGTGGACGAGGAAAAGATCCCCGCGCTGCTCAGAGAGGAATACACAGCCAGATACGGCTACAAGGAGGCGGGCAAATTGAAGCTCGGTCTCTTCGCAACCTTCAACGTCCTGGCTGAAATGGGTGATTCGGCAGGCCTTGCTTTCAGGAACAACGAAAGAGAGCTGAGAAAGCTGTTGGATGCCCGCAATCTCTCAATCCTCGCTCACGGTAAGAACCCCGTCGAGCGGGAAACCTACGAGAGCCTGGAGTCGTTCATGGTCAAGCTCTTCCAAATCGGCGACTTCATCGAATTCCCGCAACTGAACTGGTGAGGCAGGGTGATGACACCGATGGCCCTTCTGACAAGGGCCCGCACACATCTCGAGGCCGGACAGGAAGCCACGGCTCGTCAGTGCGTCTTGCGCGCAAGAACCCAGGAAGCGTGTACGCCGGATCTCTTGCGCGATTGGGCGGAAATCGCCGAGGAGCTCTCCATGTCCAAAGCGGCGCGGGAGTTTTATCGTCGCGCGCTGCGGGCGGACCCCGAGCGGGTGGAGACCCTGTTCCGGTACGCGCGGATGCTCCACGACCTGGGGGACTTCGAGGAGGCGCTGCACCTCCTGAAGAAAGTTGTTCGCCGCGCGCCGGACCACGAGGAGGGCCGGCGCTTGCTGGCCGGCATCTACAGGGAGCTGGGCGAGGACGGCCTGGCCGAAGTGCTTTGCCCGTCCCCGAAGCCCACGGCTTCCTCCGCCCCTTTGCGCCGTTTCCCCGTGACGATCGGCCGGCGCGATACGGCCCGCATGCTGGACCTTTTCAGCGGGCGGGAGATCGGTTTCGCTGTCCAGGAGATCGATCCGCGAACGGGTGCGGCCGGGTGGCTACATCGGGAGGGCTCCCTGGACCACCCGACCCTTGCGGCTCACCTCGAAGGGCGCCTCTCCCTGGGCTTCTATCCCATCCGGTCGGACAACGCGGTCCGGTTCGGGGCGATTTCCGTCACGCCTTCGGCCTCCCTGGCCGCGGCGAACCTCGGGAACCCTGGCTTCCGCGGCTACCAGGAGGAATCCGTCCGCCGCCATCTGCTGGAGCTGGCCCGGTTCGGCGCGCGCCTCGGGGTGGCGGTCTACCCGGAAGACGGCGGAGACCGCGGCGGGCGGGTCTGGTTCTTCCTGGAAGAGTTCGCACACTTCCTGCGGGTCAGGCGGTTTCTCAGGGAATTTTTGAAAGTGGCCCCACGGCCCGACGGCCAGCTCACGACCGAACCGCTCGCCACGACCCATCCCGTCGGCCTGGGCTGGACCGAAACGGCCGTCCCGCTCCCCCTGGGCCGGCTTCCCTCGACCCTCCGGCGCTCCCTCTTCCTGGATGAGTCGGGGAAGCCCCACGAAGAGCAGCTCAAGTTCATCCGCACCATTCGCCGCTTCGCCCTGCCCGGAGCCATGGAGGCCGTGCGGAGGCTCCGGTCGGGGCAAAGCCTTTCCTCGCCTGGAAAGCGCGAGCCGACTCCGAAGATCAAACCGCTCCTGAGACGTTGCCCCGTGATTGACGAGCTTTGGCGCATGGCCCGATCAGGCCGTGTGCTGCGCAGCCGGGAGAAGGCCGTGCTCTTCTTTTCGGCTGGGCTCCTGGATCCGGCCGGCCTCCACGACATGCTGGCCGTGTGCCCCGATTATGACCGCGAAAGCGTTCAGAAGCAGCTCGACCGGATGAGCGTCCGTCCCGTGAGCTGCCCGAAGATCCGCGAGATGATCCCCGAGATCACCCTTTCGGTGAAATGCCGTTGCAGCTTCGATCTGCGCGGCGGGAAATACCCGTCGCCGCTCCTCCACGTCCGGCCCGACCTGGTGCCGGTCTCGGATGATTTCCTCCCGCCTGATAAGGCCGCGGTGCGGGAAGTCGCCCGGAGATACGCCCGGCTCCTCCAGCACAGGGAGGATCTCAGCCGAGCCATTGCCCGCTGTGAATCCGTCCTGGAGGGCCATTTCAGGAAGACGGGGCAGCGGGAGCTCCCGCTCCCCGACGGACGGCTGTGCCGCCGGGAAGCGGACGGGCTCACCCTTTGGAACCTGGAGAAGACATCATGAGCGTGGCTTATATCCTGGAGCAGGGAACGGTCGTCAACCTGGAAGGGGAGCGGCTCCTGGTGAAGAAGGGGAACACGCTGCTCCACACACTGCACTTGTTCAAGCTGGACCAGCTCGTCCTCTTCGGGAACGTCTCCCTGACGCCCCGGGCCATGGGAACGCTGCTCTCCCGCGAGGTGGATACGGTCTTCATGACCCGGAGCGGCCGCTACCGTGGAAGGCTTCAACCCCTCGCGAGCAAGAACATCACCCTGCGCTGCCAGCAGTTCCGCAGGATGAGCGACGAGCGTTTCCAGACCGAGACCGCACGCGCCATTGTGCTCGGCAAAGTGGCCAACCTGAGGACCAACCTGATGCGGATGAACCGCAACCGGCAGGACGTGACCCTGGACGACTCCATCCTGTCCTTGAAGCAGCTCATGAAGAAGGTCGAGACGGCGGCGGATACGGACAGCATCCGGGGCTACGAGGGCCGCGCCGCCGCCGTCTATTTCGGGGCCTTCGCCAAGGGGCTTCTGCACATGAGCACGGGGTCCTTTCGGCGCGTGCGGCGTCCTCCGACGGACCCGGTCAACGCCATCTTGAGCCTCGGGTACACGTTCCTGTTCAACTCGGTCCTTTCTGCGGTCAGCCTGGCGGGCTTTGATCCCTACCTGGGCTGCCTCCACATGGTGGAGTACGGTCGTCCGTCGCTGCCCTTGGACCTCATGGAGGAATGGCGCCCGCTGCTCATCGACACCCTCGCCCAGAGCGTCTTCAATCTCAAGGTGCTCACGGTGGAGGACTTCGTCCGCGGCACGCCTGACGAAGAGGACGAGGATCGGGATCTCCTGGCGGAGAATGGAGCGAATGAGGCGGATACGATCGTGGAGCCTCCGGTTCTGCCCGTCAAGCTCACCGACGGCGGCTTCCGCAAGTTTCTCTCCCAGTTCGAGCGAAAGATGAACGAAAAGGTCCGATATCACCTCACGGGGCAGCAGCTCACCTACCGGGACTGCATCCGTGAGCAGGTGTACCATTTCGCCCGCTACGTGAAGGGCGAGGATCAGGCCTATCAACCCATGCCGTCGAGGTGACGCCGTGCTCGTGCTGGTTTCTTATGATATCGTGGACCACCGGACCCGCAGGCGCGTCCTGAAACGCCTCAAGGACTACGGCGAGCGCGTGCAGTTGAGCGTCTTCCACTGCGACGTGGACGATGTCCGATATGAGCAGATGAAGGAGGAGCTGGCCGAACTCATCGATCGAGAAAAGGATGCGATTCGGTATTACAGAGTCTGCCGGGACTGCATCAAGCGCGTGGAGATCAGCGGTTGGGGGGAACCCTTCCGTGACGACGGATTTGAGCTGGTCTGAGGGGAGGAGGCACCATGACAAAGGCCGTGAAGTATCTGCTGGTGAGCTATGACATCAGCGATCCCACGCGGCTCCTGCGAGTCGCGAAGATCATGAAGGACTACGGCACACGCGTCCTCAAAAGCGTATTCGAATGCAGCCTCGACGAGAGCGCGCTTGCAGCGATGAAACATCGCATCGAAGAAGTGCTGCATCCGATGGAGGACAGCGTCCGGTATTATTCCCTGTGTGGGAAGTGCCGGGGCAAGGTGGACGTGTCGGGAAACACCTCCAAGCGTTTTACTGACGACAAGGACTTCATCGCCGTCTAGTCGCGCCGAGGAGGGATGGATGGGAGCGTTTCCGGTAAGTATTCGATTTCGTTAATACTAATTCAAGGAGGGCCAAGGGGTATGCGCAAATCGAAATACATAACAATAACCATATCTTGCCCCATAGGATCGTGCCGCAGAACTGCCTGGATGGGCATGAGCCTGGCCAATGCCGGCAGGTCCGCGCATGCGGAGCGTCAACATCACGAGATGCTTGGAAAAATCTAGGCCGCGGTACAAATGACTGACCTGATGAAGAAGGGATTACGACCAAAGGCATGGCTCTGGAATTGACAAGCGATCTTAAGTACAAATGACTGACCTGATGAAGAAGGGATTACGACCTTTGGATTCGGGCGGCCGCTGCTCAAGGATAAATCCATGTACAAATGACTGACCTGATGAAGAAGGGATTACGACATAATGGTAAAGGAAGCGGATATCCGCCCCCCATGTTCGTACAAATGACTGACCTGATGAAGAAGGGATTACGACTTCGGTCCCTCTTCGGCCTGTCCGCGCGGCATATCGCGCGGTACAAATGACTGACCTGATGAAGAAGGGATTACGACAAGCGAAACAGCTTATTGATGATCTTTCGAGGGTTCCCATTGTGTACAAATGACTGACCTGATGAAGAAGGGATTACGACCCTGTTGTAGCGGCGCGGATGGAATTGGCACTCGCGGGTACAAATGACTGACCTGATGAAGAAGGGATTA
>CAZEOY010000018.1:0-14616 GCA_964513835.1 uncultured Syntrophobacteraceae bacterium | reverse complement strand
GGCTCCATGCCGAGGAGATCGATCATGGTCCGGTGGCCAACCTCCTGGCTCAGGTGGGAAATAAAGAGATAGTCTTTAGCAGCCGGAGCCATGCGACAGGCGATGAGGGCTCCCGCCGTGGCAATGAAGCCATCGCAGATGACCGGAGTCCGGGCAGCGGCGGCGCCGAGCACCGCCCCTGCGAGGGCGGCAATCTCAAAGCCCCCGACCTTGGCCAATACATCCAGCGGCATGTTTGGGTCCGGTCGGTTGACCTGCAGCCCGGTCTCGATGACGCGAATCTTGTGCCGAAGGGTCCCGTCATCGATGCCCGTCCCACGCCCCGTGAGTTCGGCAACAGGCCGGCCGCTGAAGGCCGCTATGATGGCCGTCGAGGGCGTAGTGTTGGCAATTCCCATGTCACCCGTCCCGATCAGCTGGTATCCCTCATCCCGGCAGGCCCTCAACACCAGCTCCGCCCCCAGGAGAATCCCCCGCTGTGCATCCTCCATACTCATGGCGGGCCCGACTGCGAAGTTGGCCGTGCCCTTCTCGATCTTTCGATGGACTACGGGCCACTCCGCCGGAAGGTCCGAGGCCACCCCGCAGTCGACGACGCGCACGTCAGCCCCCACATGGCGTGCCAGCACGTTGATGGACGCCCAGCCGCGCACGAAGCTGTAGACCATCTGGCCCGTCACTTCACGGGGATACGCACTCACCCCCTCCTCGGCAACGCCGTGGTCACCCGCCATGGTGAAGATGAGCTTCCTTCGGAGGTCCGGGCTGAGCGATCGAAGCATCCCGGCCAGCCGCGCGCCCATGCTCTCCAGCTTGCCGAGAGACCCCCGCGGTCGAATCTGAGACCTGAGTCGCTCCCAGGCCTGTCCCTCCCAGCGCTTGTCGGCAGGAGCGATGATGGATATCAGGTCGTCCAGAGCCGTCATGGCAATTCCTGTCCAACAATTTGGACCGTCATTCGATCCCCATGGAAAAGAAGGTCCTTCATGCCCGACCAGAGCATGAAGGACCGAGTCCAGAAACCGCGGTCATCCAACCCTCGCCCGCCTTGCGGTGCACCTTCTCTCATCCAGGGACATCGCCGGTCACAACTCATCCGCTGGAATCGTCGAAGATGCAGGCGACGGGCCTGCGCCCCCTATTTCTTAGCCGTCTTCTTCAGCATCTTGAGAGCCTTATCCGTCTCCATGACGGGAATGACCTCGGCAACGCCCAGATCGGTCCAGTTGAAGATGGAGGCGGCCAGCCGAACCTCGTCCTCGGCTTCGAAAAGCCTGAAGACCCTGTGACCTGAAACATCGAACCATTCTCCAATGACCTTTACTCCAGGAATGTTTTCCGTACTCCCCATCCCTCGCTCGATGACAAGATTCCGGTCTTCCGGTGAATAACTGAAAATGGCCATGAACAGCATCGTTACCTCCTCCTCTGTGATATGCAACTCTGTGAGAACTCATCCCCTTCCCGCCAGCGGAAGCGGCTGCCGTTTGTCTCCGGCCCACGACCAGGTGGTGTCCTGTCCCGGGAGGCCCTCAATGCCGAGCAACAACTGTAAGCCATCGGGCTCACCGTACTTCGACATCTGGGCACTTCTACTTTGATATTGTAGGAAATAAAGACTCAAAACTCCACACTCAATTCAGGCCTGACCCAGGATCCGTTCGATTTCTTCCTTCCACACCCTGCCGACCCCCATTCGCTCCCTCATGAAGGATGTCGCATACACTCAAGCCTGCCGCCCCCAACCCGGTAATTCCAGGCTTGACACAAAAAGAAATATTTCACTACAATGGCTTTCGATTCAAACCCCTTATGGACTGGCAAGAGGCGAGTTTGTCTTTACACCTGATGAAGGGAAGGAGAGAGGAAGAAATGAGAAGAAGCAAGGTGCTCACTTATGGATTCATGGCAGTCGCGCTGGTGCTGGCAGCTGCATTTGCTGTCGTAGCGGCGGATGTCAAGGACGAGTTTGACATCAAGGCCGGCCTTTGGGCAACTCCCACCAAAGGCCCCGTCCACTTCACTCACAAGAAGCATGCCGAAGAATACAAGATAGCCTGTACCGACTGCCATCATGTTATGAAGGATGGCAAGAACGTGTGGAAGGAAGGCGATCCGGTCCAGAAGTGCGAGACCTGCCACACCAACGCCGAGGTTCAGGGCGAGGCCAAGCTCCCCCCCGACCAGAAGAAGCTCAATCTGAAGCTGGCCTTCCACGACAACTGCCAGGGCTGCCACAAGAAGCTGAAGAAAGATAAGCCGGACACCAAGGCTCCCGTCACCTGCACCGGCTGTCACCCTGCTGAGAAGAAGTAGCTCGCAGCCATTTTATCCTTTCAAGTTTGAACAGAGCAGCGCCGGTCCGGAACCCAGTATCGGGTTCTGACCGGCGCTTTGCGTTTCACTTCCCCCTGGGAAATCAGGGAACCCGAGAATTAATTCCGCACGCAGAAAAAATCGAAAGGCCGCCCTCTCATGGGTGAAGGAACCTTCGTCCTCCCTCCCTGAGATGGGCGGCCTTGAGAACCACGTCGACTGGATTTTGGGTCTGAATTAAACTTCCTCAACCGTAATGGCGCTGGCTTCGCAGACTTCCACACAGCTTTCGCAGCCCAGGCATTCGTCTTCATTCACTGGTTCAGCCTTGCCGTCGACCAACTCGTAAACATCCACAGGGCAAACATCGACACATTCAGCATCGCCGGTGCATTTGTCCTTATCAACCGTCACCTTGAACATTTCGTCTTCCTCCAAATAGTGGCCAGAATCCCAGCCAAGCGAAAAGGTCACAAATTCGACAGCTTTCACACCTCAGGAAGATTTCCAGGCCACGGTGCCCAGACCAGGAAGAATATCGTCGGCTGATCCTTATCCGGATGTTCAACCGCGGGCTGCCGTAAAACCCAGATGTCTTCTCTCTGAATTTACCGCGGACCAATACATTATGACAAACTTGGCCGGGTAAAGCACCTCCCATGGAGGATATCGTTTACCACTCAACAGCTTTCAGGCCTCGCCCACCGCAGGGGCGGCACCCGGCAGGTGAGGTTCCCGATTGCAGGCATGCAATACGTATGGCCTCCGCTGAAGCCCACCAACACAATTCTCCAGCAGGAGGCCAATCCGTGCTGTTACACGCAACCGGTCGGCTTGGGCAGGCCGGCCATCTTACAGGCGCCCTTTCCTGGTCCCGACGGAAACAGCTCATAGATGTATTTGAGCTTGTAGCCGGTGACCTTGGTCAGGATTCGAACCATCGGAGCAATGCCGTGCTTCTTGTAGTAATCCTGAAGCACATGGATAACCTTCCAATGCTCTTCGGTCAGTTCGGTGATACCCTCGGAGCTCTTGACATAATCAACCCACTCAGGGCACCAATCGTCGAAGCTGGCGATGAAACCGTCTTCGTCGATCTCAAAATTTTTCCCCTTGAATTCAACCTGTGCCATAGAAAATACCTCCTTTTGAAGACTTCACGAATATCCTAATAATACCGACGCCCTTCCATCCGGATCGGCTCGGCGATCCAACGCAACATGATGCTGCTCCCGACGATAAGCCAGGGCAGCTCTGATCATGGCGTTTCCCCAGCGAACATTCCCCACCGCATGAATATGGGAATAGCAAGCCAGGGCGCGCTTATAGCACATTCCATCCCACCCTGCAACGATTCCGTGCCCCTTGGCGAGTCTAAAGACGAAAGGCCCTGCTTTTTCACCATCCACCAACTTCGAGTAGTGGAACTCGTGGCCCTTGTACGTCTCTCCTTTGGCGAAAAACGCATTTTCGCCGACACACTCGAAAACCGTGTATCCGTGCCCCTGGGGTTTCACTTCCATCACAATGTCGTGTGGGAAAACTCCAGCCATCGGGTAATGACCCTCCCGGCTGGAGATGGAACGACACAGAAACATCAACCCGCCGCATTCCGCGTAAACCGGCAGCCCCTTCTCGACTTCGGCCTTGAGCGATTCTCTGAACACTCTGTTCCTGGCCAGGATCTCCAGATGGGTCTCTGGAAATCCCCCCCCGATATAGAGTCCATCCAGAACCGGAAGAGCCCTCTCTTCAAAGCTCGATATTTCCACCACCCGGGCCCCCATCTCTTTCAGCACTTCGATGTTCTCGGGGTAATAAAACTGAAAGGCGGCATCACGAACGACGCCGATCAAAGGACCTGCCACACCCTCCGGGCGGGGTACCTGCTCAAAGGCGCCAGCCGGCAGGCCCAAAGGAGACACCCTGGAGGCCACCCTATAAAGTCCATCGAGATCTACACAGTCTGCCATCTTTCTTGCGGCAAATTCCATGGATGCCATCGCATCCCGGGACTCCTGAGGCGGAACCAGACCCAAATGCCGCTCAGGAAAGAAATTATGCGCCTCCTTGGGGATCACCCCCAGGACGGGCACCTTGCAATAAGCCTCGATAGCGCCGCGCAACACCTTTTCGTGCCGCTTTCCAGCCACCTGGTTCAAAATCACACCCGCGATGACCACTTCGGGGTCCATCTGCTGGCAACCCATCACCATGGCAGCCGCAGTGCGGGTGACCTTGGTGGCGTCGAGAATCAGAATGACTGGTGCGCCAAGGAGTTTGGCAAGCTCGGCGGTGGAGTAACTGCCTTGAATGTCCACCCCGTCGTAAAGGCCTCTGTTGCCCTCGATCAGGCTGATATCACCCGGTTCGGAGCGCCGGATGAAGGAGGCCAGGATTTCGTTCGGCTTCATCAGAAATGGGTCGAGATTATAGCACGGATGCTGAGCTGCGGTGGAAAGCCAGCTCGCATCGATATAATCCGGTCCTTTCTTGAAGGGGATCACCCGCAGGCCGCGACTCAAACGCCATGCCGCCATGAGCCCGACGGAAACCACCGTCTTCCCGGACCCGCCTCGCAGCGCAGCAACCATCAGCCGCGGTTTGTCAAACACCATCGAAAACCACTCTCTGAGGGGAATGTGACCGCTGCAAGCACCGGCGCACATCCCCCCGTCGAAGGTCATAGAAACTAGAACTTGAACTGGGTCGTGGTTCTCCAGGTGGTCATGGCCAACCGATAGTCATCGATGTGCTCATGGCTGAACTCAAGACCGGTCTTCTCGAAGAAACGCTCCCAACCAATCCTGTTGATCCACTCGCCAATGCGCTCGTAGCGACGGGCGCCGGCCGCATAGGCCTCGACCATCTTGCGGATGGTCTTGACCGTGGTGGGCCAACGGGGCGGTTCGTTGGGGATGAAGGGTACCGCCAACTTGGAGAACATGGGGGCGGAGGTGACATTGGACACCTTGCCACCCACCCAGAGAGCGATCCCGTCGCCCTCGCTGTTGGCGAGGGGCAGGGCCGGACACATGGTGTAGCAGTTGCCGCAGAACATGCAGCGGGCGTTGTTGATCTCGATGCTCTTCCTGTCATCCACTTTCTTGGGCTTGATGGCGGCCGTGGGGCAGGCTGCGATGACCAGAGGAATCTCGCAGACATTCTGCACGCGGTCATGCTCAATGAAGGGCGGTTTGCGATGCACGCCGAGGATGGCGATGTCCGAGCAGTGAACGGCGCCGCACATGTTGAGGCAGCAGGCCAGGGCGATGCGCACCTGGGCGGGCAGCTTGTGGGAGCCGAAATACTCGAAGAGATCGTCCATGACGGCCTTCACCACACCCGAAGCATCGATGGCGGGGGTGTGGCAGTGAGCCCAGCCCTGGGTGTGGACGATGTTCGTGATGCTGTTTCCGGTCCCGCCGATGGGGAACCAGTTGCCGCGGCTCCTCAGATCGTCCAGCAGGGGCTGCAGCTTGGACTTGTCACTGACCAGGAATTCCACGTTGTTGCGGGTGGTCCAGCGCAGATAGCCGCCGCAGTACTTGTCCGCAATGTCGCACATGTCGCGGATGAGATCCACCGAGATCAAACGAGCAGCGCCGACTCGAACGGAAAACAGCTCGGCGCCCGTTTCGGAAACATGCATCAAAACGCCCGGCTCGAGGATCTCATGGTACTTCCACTTGCCATAGTTGTCCTTGACGATAGGGGGCCAAAAGGAATCGTACTTGGGAGGCCCGATATCGGTAATGCGATCTGCCATGATATTGTTGGGATCGAAAGGCATCTTTGCTCCTCCTAGGCCTGATGTCGTTCACGATATGCTTTGGCGTCGTGCTCCCAGCCACCGGGCACCGTCTCTGGATCGTAGAAAATGTAAGGATTGAAGCGCGGCGTGTTGATCATACGAGGATCCGGAGTCAGCTCGCAGGCCTTCAGGAACTCGCGCAGACCCAGACGCTGAATGAGCTCGCCCAGCCGCTCGCGGTTCTTGCCGTTTTCCATCCACCAATCCCACATTTTCTCTACGAACTCGTGGAACTCCTCGTAGGGGGGCTCCATCTTGAGGAACGGGATCACAACACTGGAAAGCTGAGCGCCTTCGAGGATCGGGGCCTTGGCGCCTACGAGGATCGTGGCACCGACGTCCTTGCCGGGCTTCAGGGCGCGAGGCATGACGCGGATGCAGTGCATGCAGCGGGTACAGTCCTCATCCCAGATTTTGAGATTCTTGCCGTCCCACTCCATGCAACGGGTGGGGCAGCGCTCCAGGACTTCCGTGGTCATATCGAGGGCCCGCTTGCCTTCGCCACCGGCGCCGCCATGGACCACAAACTCGCCGGCCACGTAGGCACGAACGGCTTCCTGGTCGATCTGGATATTGTCACGCCACGTTCCGATGATGGAGCAGTCGGCGCGGGCGATGGCCGCCACACAGTCGCATGCACAGCCGGAGCATTTGAACTTAAATTTGTATGGGAACATCGGTCGATGGAGGGCATCCTGGTACTGCATCGTGCAATCGTAGATGATATCCTGCGTATCGAGGCAGGACCACTCACAACGAGCCTTTCCCAAGCAGCCTTCGGGAGTTCTCAGGTTGGATCCGGAACCGCCCAGGTCCATGCCCAGGTCATGGGTCAGTTCATAGAACACGGGCTCCAGATTATCCGTCGTGGTTCCGAGAAGAATGATGTCTCCCGTGGAACCGTGCATATTGGTGACGCCGCTTCCCTTTTCCTCCCAAAGATCGCAGATCCTTCGGAGAATTTCGGTGTTGTAGAACTTGCTCGCCGGCTGATTGACACGCATCGTGTGGAAGTGGGCCACGTTGGGAAAGAGGTCGGGACGGTCGCAGTAACGACCGATGACACCGCCGCCATACCCGAAAACGCCCACGATACCGCCGTGCTTCCAGTGGCCTTCCTTATCCCGGAAAGACATCTCCATGAGTCCCAGCCAGTCTTCACACACGGGCTTTCTGGCCGCCATGCGCTTCATATCCGTTACGAAGCTCGGCCATGGCCCTTTTTCCAACTCATCGAGCATAGGAGTTGCATGCTTAAGCGCCATTCCATTAACCTCCATAGACCAGTTGCTCATCAATTATGCAGCTATCGCTTCTCTGCCCCAATGACCGAAATGATCTGACTTCCCCCTTCACCTCCTTCCGCAAAAAATGTCATGAATCGCACGGGACCATGACTCACAGGCCATATTGGCTACACAGGCCGTATTTGACCAATTCAGGAATCGACACCGGTGCAAGGCCAATCCGAATGCTCCAAAGGAACGCGGGCGAGGCTATTCATTCATGCCGTGCTCTTCCTTGGCCACGTCGCCTTCGCTGGGAAGCATGTACATGGTGGTGCTGCCGCTGGACCAATATTTGAGCTTCCCCTCGTTCACCAATTCGTTAATGATCTTCTTGGCCGCCATCATCTTGATCTCGGGAATGGCCTTGCAAAGGTCATTGAAATAGTGTTTGGTCTTCTTCTGCTGTTTGACCCATTCGATGATCTTGTCCTTTGCTTCCTGGCTCATGATGTCCTCCTTAAAGGGAAAGCCAAAATCACTTAAAATTCCACAGGAATCCCGTTCCTGTCCACCCTCTGGAGCTGAAAACGTGAAACCATTCACTTTGCTGCATAGCGCGCTCTCCTGCCTTTGTCAATAAAAAAGTCCCTGAGAAATCAGCACGAAAGCCCGCTCCAAGCCTTGATTTCCGAGCTTTTCGACCTCCCTTGACAGTGCCCTCGACCTGCTGTTACAACTCCCCACCAATTGAGGAATCCCATCGTCTCAGTTCGATAACCCGACTCCAACCGAATGGAGTGAGATCCAATGATGCAACAGCTGGACAAAGATACCGCTGCGAAGCTCAATCTTCACATCAAGTTCCTGAAGGAGAGCCTCTTTTTCGAACCCCAGTCGGCCACTCTCCACTACAACCTCGGCGTCGCCTACGCCCAGAAGGGGCAGATCGAGGAGGCCCTCTCCGAACTCAAGCAGGCCGTCGAGTGCGACCCCAGCCTCACGCAGGCTCACATCAACCTGGGCTGGCTCCACCTGCGCCAGGGAAATCTCGACGCCTGCATCGAGGCCAACCTCAAGGCGGTCGAGCTCGACCCCAGCCTTCACATGGCTCACGGCAACCTCGGCGTCGCATACCTGCAGCGCGGAGACTACGAGAAAGCCATTGCCAGCAGCAGCCGCGCCATGGAGATCATGCCAGGCTCCGCCCAGGCCTACAACACCCTGTCGGCCGCTTACCTGCACAAGGGAAATGCCGAGGCCTGCATCGAATCCTCCCGGGCGGTCCTCGATCTCAATGCCAACTACGCCCCGGCCCACCACAACATGGCCGTAGCCCTCCGGATGGCAGGCCGACTTCAGGAAGCCCGCTCACATTTCGACAAGGCCGTGTCTCTCGGGTATCCCGTAGACCCGGAAACTGCAGAGGACTGGAAGAACCTGTCGATTGAAGAATCAAAATGAAGATCGCCCCCAACACCTTCGTCATCATTGAATATTCGGTCCGCCTCGCAGACGGGAGCTTTGTGAAGGGCGAGAACGCCCTCGCCTCCCTCAATTTCGTTGCCGGCTACAGTCAGGTTCTTCCCGCCCTGGAGCACAGGCTGCTCGGGATGAGCGCCGGCGATGCGGGCGATTTCATGATCCCGGCGGCCCATGCCTTCGGCGAACGTGATCCGAAGCAGGTTCACCGGCGCTATTTTTCGGATTTTCCGGAAGGAAGGGGTCTTGAAGTTGGCAAGTGGGTCATTGCCAGACACGAGACCACTCAGGCGCAGTACAGCTACTACGTGCTCGGCAAGACCGACGAGTGGGTGGATCTGGATTTCAACCATCCCCTTGCAGGACAGGACCTTCACTACCATGTCTCGGTGAAGCATGTGCGTCCCGCCAGTCAGGAGGAACTGGCCTACCTGCGGCCGTGCGAAACCGGAACGGAAGACGGGCCGCCGCGGGAGGAATAGCTATGCCATGAATGGGAGGGGCGGACGGAGACCTCACCCGGAGGGCTTGTTCAGCCGCTTCAAACCCCCTCGCGTCAAGGGAGGGAGGCTGTGAAATGGTCGAGAAGACCTCTCAACCGGCGGGTGGAACTCCCTTCCCCTTCAACCACACACTGAACTCGAAAATGGTTTTTGCCCTGCTCTCCCCCATGAGCAGGCCCCGGCACAACTCGAAGAGCTCCTTGTGCAGGGAAACCGATTCCTTGCTCAGGCCGGCGGCCTTATAGAACTCGTCAACCAACGCCATCGATCGCTGCGAGATCGGGCTGAAGATGCGTTCTCTGGGGTCCTTGGGCTCTTGAAAGGGCTCCCAGTTTTCATAACCCATCCTGAGGATCCGTTCCTGCCCCCGCTTGGACATGGAGTCGAAAATGGCCTTCTTACGGATCTCATACTCTTTGGGATCGTCCGTCATAACTCCCCTTGCCCGCCGTTTGCCTCCGGTTGAACACCTCAAGTACCGAGCTTTCTGGAATTCCAGGCCGAAGACCTAATTCCAGAAGAGTTTCAGCCGTATCTTCTTGAACTCCCTCGTGCTGAAGAGGATACGGTAGTGCATGAGCCCCACCGCATCCGCCAGCCTGCGAGCGACAGCCTCACAGTCTTCCCGGGTTCTTCCGTGAACCATGGCATAAAGGTTGTACGGCCACTCGGGATAGGCCGGCCGGTGATAACAGTGGCTGACCTCCTGATGAGACGCCAGTATCGGGCCGAGCTCTTCCACTTCCTCTGCGGGACATGACCAGACCACCATGCCGTTTGCGCCAAAACCCACCTGCCGGTGGTTCAACACCGCCGCGAAGCGTCGCATGAAACCGCGAGCCATCCAGTCCGCCAGCAGCTCCAGAAGCGACGACTCCGTCATCCCCAAGTCGCGGGCCCACTCCTGAAATGGCCGACCTGTGAGAGGCAGATCCTCCTGAACGCATCTCACAATTCGAATGTTCTCCAGGGTCGGCTCGAAACAGGTCGTGGCCTCGAGAGCAGGAACCCTGGTCCTTTCGTCTCCGGCCTCGGCGTCCCCCTCCTCCAGAAGATCCAGGACCACGGCCAGTTTGAATTTCTTCAGTGCCGGCAGGACAAGGGCGCTCCAACCGCCTGCCTCCCGGGCCAACTCCTGCACCTTCTCCTCAAGGGACTGCCCGGGGGGTACGGCAATCGTGTACCACATGTTGTAGGAAGCCTCCCTGAGATAATTGTGGCTCACGCCCGGGTAGGCGTTGACGACGGCGGCCGCCCGGTCCAGGTGCCCCTCGGGAACGGACATGGCCACCAGGCTGCTTCGGTATCCCAGGGCACCCGTATTGAAAATGCCGCTGACCTGGCGCACAATACCGTCTTTCTTCAGTTGAGCGATGCGTTCCTCCACATCCCCTTCCGTGAGGGACAACCCTTCCGACAGGGCAAGGTACGGCTGCGGCACCAGGGGAAAAGTGCGCTGTATCCGATCGAGAAGCATGCGGTTGATGGAATCCAAATCTTGAGCTCCTGCACATGGAGTGACTTGATTTAAGTGTTTCTTTAACCAATAATTCCAAGCCGATTGAGCGGTCGAATCCATTCACCTTACCGAGATGTGTCGTTAAAGTAAACAGCGATCAAGTCCGGCTTGCCTCATGGAAGAACGAGAGAGGATGAGCATGTTATGCTGGCCGTCACAGGCGACCTTCTTCGGCTCGCAAAAGGGAACATTGCATCATGACTGATTGGAGCATGGATCTGTTCGTCAGCACCCCCATGGGAAACCTTCCCCTCACAGACCGTATCGCCGACCAGCCGCTGCCTCAGGGCCCCGATGCAGACACGCCTTTGCTCTACTATGGTCCATACCTTCATGCCCTGTCACGCTTCTTCCTCGAAAATCGAGGCCTTCACCTGCTGCAGGCCCTCGAGACCCTCACGGGGAGGGTGATTCCGCCGGAGGAAGCCAGGAGGGCTTTCCTGGTCAGCGAGAAGCACGGGGCGCTCTACCAGGTGGCCCGTCTCGGTATCGAAGGGACCGAAAGCACGCCTTCATTCGCGGTCAACGTCGCCTGCACGGAAGAACAGAAAGCTTTTCTCCAGGCGGAGTTCGGATTGCTCCGAAACCTGCACAAGCGATTCGGCCTGCCGTACCTCCCCCGCCCGATTCTCCAGGGCACAACACTCTATAAGTCCCGATCCGGTGAGTCCCTGGATTTGGACCTCTTCCTGACCGAATGGTTCGACGGGTACTGTGAATTCCACCTGTCCCGCAACCCTCAGAAGCCCAACGGGCTCGGCATTGTGATCTGGGACAACGAGGGGGGCGAATCCTTTCTTTCCCCTGAGCACGAGAGGACCCTCTATCGACAGACCGCGGCGATCCTCACGGCTTATTTCGACACTCGGTCATTCGGCCAGATTTATCCCTGGCATCATGCTGCGGGAGACTTCGTTGTCAATCGGCGGTCCGGCGACTTCAAGGTCCGTCTCATCACCGCTCGTGGGTATCGAGCCCTCAACGACTTCCCCACATCCGACGGGGCAGTGGTCATCGCGGCCCTTCACTTTCTCCTCAATATGAGCCTTCGCCTGCGCCTCGATCGTCTGGATGGCACGGGAGAGCTGGCCTGGGCGGATTCAAAATGTCTGGAGGCCATTCTCGATGGATTCGTGCAAGCCTGGGAGACCAAACGCCATGACGATAGCGCCCTTCCTTCGGCCGGGCAGCTGCTCGACCTGCTGAGTCAGTTCTCGAAGGATGAAGCAATGGCCTTCGGGCAGCTGGCCTTGGAAGACGGCATGGTGGAAAGGGATGAGACGGACTACCTCGCTCATCAGCTGTCCAGCCATGTGGAAGAACTCTCCAAGCTCACCCGGATCCGGACGCAATGAAAGGGGCTGGAATGCCCGGCCAGCCATGACTCTGCATGCGATTGCAGTGGATGGCGGTATTCTCCCGGGGTACAGCTCATGCAGAAACGACTCCCTCAATCATGGCGCATCAATCTTTCTTTCAATTTAATTTCAATAAGTTCATAAAAATATAATAAAGATATTCCAACAGGCTTCGGGGACATTATAATGAGAACTGGGAGATCGATAGTCCAGTCGAGGGATTCCGTTGCCTTATGGACCCTTCTCCTGGAGAGGGTCGGGTTCCCCCCTCCTTCCCCGGCCCTCTTCTCCACGAGATCATTGGATTGTCTTCCCCCGAAAGCTAAAGGCTCAAAGCTCAATCCGGCTTCCAGCGACCCGCTGACCTTCCGGTCGGACCGGCTCACGAGTTGGAAGGCCGAGCATTTGCAGATCTGTAATTGACAGGAACGGTTAACTTTTATAATACAAATTTTGATGACCGCTCACTCCGGGATGATTTCGAGCCCTCATCTGCTGATCTGCATCCACACGGTCCTTTCGAGATCCATCAAACACCACGCAAGGGGAGGTTGAAATGAGTAAGCTCCTATGGAAACCCACCGAGGAACGCATCCGGAATACGAACATGTACCAGTACATGCAGTATGTGAATGAGCAATATTCTAAGGACTTCAAGGGATATGACGACCTTTACCAGTGGTCGGTCACGGAGATCCCGAGCTTCTGGGAATCCATATGGAAGTATGGCGAAGTGATCTGCAGCATACCTTACACGCAGGTCGTGGATGACCCGACTCGCATGCCCGGTGCCAAATGGTTCGATGGAGCGAGGATGAATTTCGCCCAGAACCTGCTTCGCTATCGGGACGACCGTGTGGCGCTCACCTTCAAGGGTGAATCCCAGCCCTCCACTGTGAGCATCACTTACGCCGAGCTGTACGACAGGGTGGCCCGCCTCGCCAAATCCTTCCGAGAAATGGGAATCCAGCCGGGCGACCGCATGGCCGGGTTCATGCCCAACATGATCGAGACCGTCATCGGCATGCTGGCGGCGACCAGCATTGGAGCCATCTGGTCCTCCTGCTCGCCGGATTTCGGCATCAAGGGCGTCCTGGATCGATTCGGGCAGATTGAGCCGCGCGTGCTTTTCACCGCCAATGGGTACAGCTACAGCGGCAAGAAGTTCGATTCTCTGGGACAGATTGCCGAGGTCGTCAAGCAGATCCCGAGCATCGAAAAGGTCATCGTTGTCCCTTACACCGAAACCGATCCCGATCCGACACGCGTTCCCAACGGCGTTCTTCTGGATGAATTCATGGCCAAGGAAAAGGGCCTGGATATTACGTTCGAACAGCTGCCGGCCAACCACCCCCTCTACATCATGTACTCGTCGGGCACGACCGGCGTTCCCAAGTGCATCGTCCACGGGGCCGGAGGCACCCTGCTGCAGCACATCAAGGAGCTCAAGCTGCACACGGACCTCAAGCGTGAGGACACGATCTTCTACTACACCACCTGCGGCTGGATGATGTGGAACTGGCTGGTGAGCTCTCTCACTCAGGGAGCGCGTCTGCTTCTCTTCGACGGCTCTCCTTTCTTCCCGCGCCCCGACTCCCTGTGGCACCTCGCCCAGGACGAAGAGGTCTCTATTTTCGGTACCAGCGCCAAGTACCTGGCCGCCGTCGAAAAGGCCGACGTCAAACCCGGAAAAACCCTCGACCTCACACCCCTCAAGGCGGTTCTCTCCACAGGCTCTCCCCTCTCTATCGAGAGCTTCGAATACGTCTACCGTGATATCAAGGAGGATCTGGTGTTGTCGTCCATTTCGGGCGGCACCGACATCATCTCCTGCTTCGCCCTGGGGAATCCCATCGGCCCGGTCTACGCAGGAGAGCTTCAGTGCCGGGGTCTGGGCATGAAGGTCGAAGCCTTCGACGACAACGGCAAACCGGTTTTGGGGGAGAAGGGTGAGCTCGTCTGTACGGCGGCCGCCCCGTCCATGCCCATTTATTTCTGGAACGATCCCGACGGCAAGAAGTATCGAAGCGCCTATTTCGAACTCCATGAAAACATCTGGGCGCACGGCGACTACATCGAGATCACCGAAAACGGCGGTGTCATCATCTACGGTCGCTCGGATGCGACACTCAATCCTGGTGGGGTGCGCATTGGAACCGCAGAGATCTACCGACAGGTGGAGAATATCCCGGAAGTGCTGGACAGCCTGGTGGTCGGGCAGGATTGGGACAACGATGTTCGGGTGGTCCTGTTCGTCAAGCTGCGTGAGGGTGTGAAACTTGACGATGAACTCCTCAAGCGCATCAAGACCATGATCCGCCAGAACACCACGCCGCGCCATGTGCCCGGCAAGATCATCGCCGTTCAGGACATCCCCTACACCATCAGCGGGAAGAAG